>NZ_JACJEV010000060.1:0-11504 GCF_014164235.1 Pseudoalteromonas sp. SG44-17
GTAAGCTGTAAGCTGTAAGCTGTAAGCTGTAAGCTGTAAGCAATAATGTTCCTAATTTATATTAAGCAATGCAACATCTTTTTTGTTTAAGTGATTTATTCACCACAGAGATTAAGAGACGCTGCGATTTAGAGAAGTAATTGTAAAAATAGGAGCTAGGAAATGGCTAGGGTGTATTCGAAGCCCGTGGCGCTTTTCTCATTTGCTCTCATTCTACTCTTTGTGCAGAAAGATTTTTGACTGTGGACATTACTTGTAGGCGAGTGGCTTGCCACCGCGAAAATAATCTCATTGTCGCGAGATAAACTCGCTGCTACCAATGCGTAGGCGCGGGTTTACCCCGCGCAATAGATTCGAGTTCTGTAAGTGATTAATTCACCACCGAGAACACAGAGAAGAAATAAGTGATTTTTTACTTTGGTCTCTCTGTATAGCGCGCAGCGCCTTTGTGCCCTCGGTGGTAAAATAGATTTGTCGGTGTAAATGTATAAACAGTCGCGAGGTAAACTCGCTGCTACATACACGTAAGCGCGGGTTTACCCCGCGCAATAGATTCAAGTTCTGTCAGTGATTAATTCACCACCGAGAACACAGAGTTCACAGAGAAGAAATAAGTGATTTTTTACTTTGGTTTCTCTGTGTAGCGCGCAGCGCCTTTGTGCCCTCGGTGGTAAAATAGGTTTGTTTGTGTAAATGTATAAACAGTCGCGAGGTAAACTCGCAGCTACCAATGCGTAGGCGCGGGGTTACCCCGCGCAATAGATTCAAGTTCTGTCAGTGATTAATTCACCACCGAGTTCACAGAGAAGAAATAAGTGATTTTTTACTTTGGTTTCTCTGTGTAGCGCGCAGCGTCTTTGTGCCCTCGGTGGTAAAATAGGTTTGTTTGTGTAAATGTATAAACAGTCGCGAGGTAAACTCGCTGCTACCAATACGTAGGCGCGGGGTTACCCTGCGCAATAGATTCAAGTTCTGTCAGTGATTAATTCACCACCGAGAACACAGAGTTCACAGAGTTCACAGAGAAAAAATAAGTGATTTTTTACTTTGGTTTCTCTGTGTAGCGCGAAGCGCCTTTGTGCCCTCGGTGGTAAAATAGGTTTGTTTGTGTAAATGTATAAACAGTCGCGAGGTAAACTCGCTGCTACATACACGTAAGCGCGGGCTTTTAGTAGTTTTTAGGTTTTAGGTTTTAGCGAATGCAAAATTTCTTTCTCGATATAATCACTGTTATGCAAAACCAATTATGGTTTTACTTACTCACTGTTGGCTTAGTGAGCCTGTGTATTGGCAGTTTTTTGAATGTAGTTATTTACCGGTTGCCGATAATGATGCAGAGTGAATGGCAAACAGAATGCCGTGTTTTACTGGCTGACGATTTAAAACCTACAAAAGCTGATAATACAGAAACTGAGTTTAATCTGATCAAGCCTAACTCTACTTGCCCAAAATGCAAAACGGCAATTAAACCTTGGCAAAACATTCCTGTTATTAGCTGGTTATTGTTAAAAGGTCGCTGCGCCAGTTGCAGTAACCCAATTTCAGTACGTTACCCAATTGTTGAAATGCTTACTGCGGTTTTAAGCTTAATAGTGGCCTACACCTTTGGCGTGACTGAGCAGGCACTACTGTATATTTTAATTACTTGGGTGCTCGTCGCCCTGACCTTTATTGACATTGATCATATGCTACTGCCTGACCAACTCACCTTACCTTTAGTCTGGTTAGCATTAATTGCTGCGGTAATGGGCATCACTATCTCCCCAACAGATGCCATTATTGGTGCAGCATGTGGTTACTTAAGCCTCTGGAGCGTATTTTGGCTATTTAAACTGCTCACCGGTAAAGAAGGCATGGGCTATGGTGATTTTAAATTACTAGCGGTATTTGGCGCATTGCTTGGCTGGCAATCATTACTCACCATTGTTTTATTATCGAGTGTAGTGGGCGCTATTATTGGTATCGCATTATTGAGTATTCAAGGCAAAGATAAAGCCACGCCAATTCCATTTGGGCCTTATTTAGCCATTGCCGGCTGGGTTACTTTGTTATGGGGCACACAAATCCAAGTATTTTATTTTAATTTGTTAGGTTATTAATATGCATGCATCCACTCATAAACCGATGAAAAATTGGGTGCTGGGCTTAACCGGCGGTATTGGTTGCGGAAAAAGCGCCGTTAGTGCCATGTTTGAAAAACTCGCTATTACCGTGGTTGATGCTGACATTATTGCACGCCACGTAGTCAAACCGCATAGCCCTGGTTTAGCTGCTATTAGTGAGCATTTTGGTGCCCAAGTGCTAAACCCCGACGGCAGTTTAAACCGGGCGCAATTACGTGAGATTATTTTTGCTGATACAGCGCAAAAAACTTGGCTTAATAATTTGCTGCATCCACTGATCCGAGAAAAAACCCTTACTGATTTACACTCTGCAAACAGCGCATATGTGGTGCTCGTCGCACCACTGTTATTTGAAAATGGTCTTGAGCAATATTGTGATCGCACTTTAGTGATTGACGTTCCTGTAGAAATACAACTCAAGCGTACTATCGCCCGCGATAACACCTATGAGCAGCAAGCACGCAGTATTATAGCCGCACAAATGTCACGCGAGGATAAACGCCATCGAGCTGACGATGTGATTGATAACAACCGCCCATTGCATTTAGTTGAGCAGGATATAATGCAACTTCATCAAAACTACTTACAACTAACGGCTAAAGTTAACTAATAAAGATGATAACGGTTGTGATAAACAAAAACTTTTTAGCTTTTTGTTGTCAAATTACCTTAAATCGACAAGACTGATGTTATACCATTCTTTTTTCTGATAAATTGCTGGCTATGAAAGGATCTAACCAAGGTGCGCAATGAATATTAATTCACCATTACTTAGAAAGTTTATTACGCTTGGCCGTATTGACGCAGAAACAGTCAAACTCAAACAGCGTGAGTATGGCTCAACAGCAGAGTTGATCGCAAAATGCAGCGGTATTGATGGTCATGAACTTGCCGAGCAATGTATCGACTTATTCCGAGTGCCTTATTTTGATATACGTGAGTTTGACGTCGAGCTGATCCCCAAAGAGCTTGTTAAAGAAAAACTGATCAAAGATCATCATATTCTACCTTTAGTTAAAAAAGGCCGTAAACTCTACATTGCCGCGTCGGATCCTACTGATTATGGTGCTTTTGAAAACTTTGAATTCAGTACAGGGCTTGCTTGTGAGGTGGTCGTTGTTGATTATCGCCAGCTTGAAGCCAAAATAGATCAACTGCTTGATGCGTCGGGCAGTTTAAATTTAAGTGATGAAGAATTTAAAGAATTTAGTGATTTAGATACCGAAGGTCCTCGCGAAATACAAAACAACGGCGAAGACGAAAAAGACGATGCCCCGATTATCGTATACATCAATAAAATTTTGATGGATGCAATTAAAAAAGGCGCCTCGGATTTACACTTTGAACCTTACGAACATAAATACCGCGTGCGTTTTCGTATCGATGGCATTTTACATGAAATGGCCAGCCCGCCGAACAGCTTAGCCACGCGTTTATCAGCGCGTATAAAAGTAATGGCACGCTTAGATATTGCCGAAAAACGCAAACCACAAGATGGCCGTATCAAACTTAAAATCACCGAACGTAAAAGTATCGATTTCCGGGTAAGTACGCTGCCGACTTTGTGGGGCGAAAAAATAGTAATGCGTATCCTTGATTCATCCAGTGCAATGCTTGGCATTGATGTACTGGGTTACGAACCTGAGCAGAAAAAGCTCTATATGGATGCGCTGCAACAACCGCAAGGCATGATTTTAGTTACCGGCCCTACCGGCTCGGGTAAAACAGTATCACTTTACACTGGTTTGAATATTCTTAACCAACCAGAGCGTAATATTAGCACTGCAGAAGATCCGGTTGAAATTAACCTCGAAGGTATCAACCAAGTACAAATTAACCCGCGCGCAGAGATGACCTTTGCTAATGCGCTAAAAGCGTTTTTACGTCAAGATCCTGATGTGGTGATGGTAGGTGAGATCCGTGATCTTGAAACCGCTGAAATTTCTATCAAAGCGGCGCAAACTGGTCACTTGGTATTATCGACCTTACATACTAACTCTGCTCCTGAAACCCTAACCCGTTTACTTAATATGGGTGTACCTGCTTATAACGTTGCCAGCTCGATTAGCTTAATTATCGCACAGCGCTTAGCTCGACGTTTATGCCCTAAATGTAAAGCACCAGAAAGCTTGCCGGACGAAGAGTTACAACGCCAAGGTTTTAGCCCTGAACAAATAACTGAACTCACTTTATTTGCACCCAAAGGCTGCGATAGTTGCACTGATGGCTACAAAGGTCGTGTGGGTATTTATGAAGTAATGCAGATTACTCCAGAAATAGCGCAAATCATTATGCGTGGCGGTAATTCACTAGAAATTGCTGAAGTATCGTTAAAGTCAGGCTTTAATAACTTGCGTTTATCAGGCCTCAGAAAAGCTGCCGCCGGTATGACTTCATTAGCCGAGATAAACCGAGTAACTAGTTTTTAAGATCCTAAAACCTAGCTTTCTAGATTTTAGAGTTATAAATCGTAAACAATATGTATGAGAAGATGTTATGCCAACAGTTGTAAGCTGCCCAACGTGTAAAAACGAAGTCGAATGGTCAGAAAAAAGTCCGCACCGCCCTTTTTGTTCAAAACGCTGTCAGTTAATTGATTTAGGCGAATGGTCGTTTGAAAACAATAAAATCTCTGCACCAATAACCTCTGCAGATGATTTAAGCCAAGATATGATTGAAGATATTGAAGCTATGCTTGCTAAAAACGACGATGATTTTTTCAAGTAAGCCTGAAGTAATTGAAAAATAGAAGCTAGGTTTTAGGTAGTAGCTAGGTTCTAGTATTCGAAGCTCGCAGCCCGTGGCGAGGTAAACTCGCTGCTACCAATATGTAGGCGCGGGTTTACCCCGCGCAAACTCCAATTAACTACTTTGCTGTTAACCAAGCTTCCAAACCAAAAATACCAACGCAAAGCCAACTAAATAAATCAGTCCTAACCAGCTCAAGCTTTGTATTGCTTTGGAATGCTGAATACTTGGCACTGAGCGAACTAAGCTGAAGTTCAGCCATGCAAAAATCGGCGTGGTCAAAAATGCTAGCGTCATAGCAAAAGTAAGCATAGGGCCAAGGGCTGATTTAAAGAATAAGATCACCGCCATCCCCGCCAAAGATTGTACTATCAACCAGATATTTAAGCTGTGCTTACTTTGTTTAAAACCTAATAACTTGTGTGATTCGTTTAATGTGCGGGCGTAGCCATCAAGCACGGTTAAAGTTGTGCCAAACATACACAAAAACGCGATAATTGAAACTAATGGTCGTGCCCATTCACCTATGGTAAGGGCATACATATCAATAAGCTGTTTAGCAAATGCCACGCCGCCGAGCTCTATATTCGCGCTTTGCCCGTATTGCACTAACACACCGAGTGAAAAGAATACTAATGCCAGCCCTGCGGTTAACCAATAACCCAAATTAAAATCAAATAACCCCTGAGCCTTAGTCACGCTTTGTTGGCTTTGTTTTTCTTTAAGCCACAATGAGCTTAATGCTGAGATTTCAATCGGTGCAGGCATCCAGCCCATCAATGCCACCATAAAACCCAGCATAGCAAGTTCATAGGGAGATGGGCCAACGTAATCAGCAGGTGCCATTGGGCCGTTACTAAATGCAATAGCGAGGGCAATGACTGTTGCTAGTGTAAGTAGCCCCATAATAGCCTTTGCGACGTTATCGAGTGCTTTAAAGTGCCCGAGTAATAAAATGACTAAGCAAACGGCGAGGATCAACCAACACAGTAAAGTCACTGAAATAGCAATAGGTAAAGCGTAGTGTAATAAACTGGCCGTTAATAGCAGCACACCAGCAGTATTGACCACCGCAGCAATAATATTTAACCCAATAAAACTATAAAAAAACCATGGGCCTTTACTTTGATAGCCTTCAACTAAGCTTTTTTTTGTGGCTAGCGTGTACTCGATACCAAAGCGGAAAAACGGATACTTAAGCACGTTAACAACGAGGATTAACCAAAATAGCTGCCAGCCAAAAATAGCCCCTGCTTGCGTTGATGCCACTAAATGTGAGCCACCAATTGCAGCGGTCGCCATTAAAATACCGGGACCTAGTGCGTTTAAACGAGTTTGCCAAATTGATACTGCTGACTGCATCTGTGTACTTATTACTTATGGTTAATAATAAGCAAGTTACAGCGTTTTAATTAAGAAATAAAGAGTAAAGCGGAGGTTTAGAGGACTAGTCCTTTAGATGTAAATCGCTAGATCCTAGTTGCCTAAGATCTAGCGTCTTTATTATTTAACGTAGGTCCATTTCTTGAATAATTTCATGAGCAATTTCAGGTGTAGTGCTCACCGGTTTTTCATGTAAATTGGCTTTAATTTGGCCTTTACGATGCTTTAGTGCTGCATCGAGTTTTTTAGCCGCGTTTGCAATAGCTGGATAAAGAACTTCGTTCTCACCTTTAACGGATAAACGCGCGCCTTCGTATATGGTACTGATTTCTGCTTGGAGCTTATGATGCTCTTTTGAAAGAATGATATCTAGTGCGATCAGAGATGGAAAATGACTCGCAATTTTTGAAAATTTTTCGTTGATGTGCTCTCTAATAGAGTCAGTAACGTCAACATGGTGACCAGAAAGATTAATTTTCATAGGGTATCCTTTTTTATGTTACCTCATAACTAGTATTGGGGGCTATTTAGATTAACACAAGGCAGAAAAGCATAAATATGAAATTTATTTGTTATTACAGCTGATGTAGATCAATTTAGTCACATTAAATATGCAAAAGCCCGCGCATGGCGGGCTTTCAGCGTGTCACTTAATTTGTATATTAAGTATACGAACAACAGTAATCAGCAAAGTCAGTCACTTTTACTTGAAAGGTAACGTTAGCATCAACGTTAAAAGACTCCCCTGCTGACATCGTTTGCCATTTCGTCTCACCAGGGAGTAATACATCCCACTGGCCGCCGTTTAATTCCATCAATTCTTTTTTGCTCGTAGCAAATTCAAACTCACCCGGTTGCATAAAACCTAACGTTTTAGTGCTGCCATCAGCAAAAACCACGGTACGACTTGATACTTTACCGTCAAAATATACGTTCGCTGTTTTAACAACACTTACATTATCAAACTGAGACATCCTCACTCCTGTTCTTTGATTTATAATTTAACTGCGACCACATTGCCTTAAGGACGCATAGCATGCAAGTGTAGTGATGTGAAAAATACTCATGGGCATCTGATAGCTGACGGCTTAAAGCTTACAGCTCTGTATAAAAAAGCCCGCACTGCGTTTAACACAGTGCGGGCTTTTTACATTTTAACCTTTAAGGTTAAAACAATTCGTTTGCTTTGTTTACGATGTTTTCTACCGTGAAGCCAAAGTGCTCAAACAGCTCATTAGCTGGTGCTGACTCACCAAAGGTGGTCATACCTACTACAGCGCCGTTTAAACCTACGTATTTATACCAGTAGTCAGCAATACCTGCTTCTACGGCTACGCGGCGTGAAACTGCAGCTGGTAGTACACTTTCTTTATAAGCAGCGTCTTGTGCATCAAATACATCGGTCGATGGCATAGAGACAACACGTACTTTTTTACCTTGCTTACGCAGTTCAGCGGCTGAATCTTGTGCTAATTGCACCTCAGAGCCAGTTGCGATTAAGATAAGCTCAGGCTCGCCGTCACAGCTCAGCACATAACCACCTTTTTTCACGTCGCTTAATTGCTGCGCTGAGCGAGTTTGTTGCTCAAGGCCTTGGCGAGTAAAGATAAGTGATGTTGGACCATCTTGGCGTTCAATCGCTTGTTGCCATGCAATCGCAGACTCAACTTGGTCACACGGGCGCCAGTTAACTAAGTTTGGCGTTAAACGCATGCTAGCAATTTGCTCTACTGGTTGGTGAGTTGGACCATCTTCACCTAAACCGATTGAATCGTGGGTGTATACAAAAATGCTTGGCACTTTCATAAGTGCAGCCATACGAACAGCATTACGTGCATATTCCATAAACATTAGGAAAGTTGCGCCGTAAGGAATAAAACCTTTATGCAATGCAATACCATTCATAATCGCCGACATCCCAAACTCACGCACACCGTAATAGATGTAGTTACCGCTGGCATCATCGCGTGTTAAGCCTTTAGAGCCTTTCCAAATAGTCAGGTTAGAACCGGCTAAATCAGCTGAGCCGCCCATAAATTCAGGCAGTAATGGACCAAATGCATTCAGTGCGTCTTGCGATGCCTTACGTGATGCTGGGTTTGCTGGATTTGCGTCTAGTTGCTCAATATATGCTTGTGATTTTTCAACCCAATCTGCTGGCAACTCACTACTAGTACGGCGTTTAAATTCAGCGGCTAGTTCTGGGTGTGCAGCGGCGTACGCGGCAAATTTTTCATCCCAGTTAGCTTCAAGTTGTTTACCCTTTTCTTTGCCATCCCATTGTGCATAAATATCAGCTGGGATTTCAAATGCTTCACCAGTCCAACCAAGGAACTCGCGTGCTGCTTTGATTTCGTCTTCACCTAGTGGTGCGCCGTGACAATCATGGCTACCTGATTTATTTGGTGAACCATAACCGATAACTGTTTTACAACAAATTAGTGTTGGTTTGTCGGTGATGCTGCGTGCTTCTTCGATGGCTGCGCGGATAGCGTCTGAGTCATGGCCATCAACGTCACTTACTACATGCCAACCGTAGGCTTTAAAGCGTGCAGGTGTATCGTCGCTAAACCAACCTTCAACTTCACCATCAATTGAAATACCGTTGTCATCCCAAAATGCAACAAGCTTACCTAGGCCTAATGTGCCGGCAAGTGAACATGCTTCATGAGAAATACCTTCCATTAAGCAACCATCGCCTAAGAAAGTATATGTGTGGTGATCAACAATATCGTGACCTTCGCGGTTAAATTGCGCGGCTAATGCTTTTTCAGCAATCGCCATACCTACCGCGTTAGTGATCCCTTGACCAAGTGGGCCCGTAGTAGTCTCAATACCTGGCGCATACCCATATTCTGGATGGCCAGGTGTTTTTGAATGCATTTGACGGAAGTTTTTAATTTCCTCAATTGGTAAATCATAACCACTTAAATGCAATAGAGAATAAATAAGCATTGAACCGTGGCCATTGGAAAGTATAAATCGATCTCTATCTACCCACTCTGGATTTGTTGGATTGTGGTTTAGATAATCGCGCCATAGTACTTCTGCGATATCAGCCATGCCCATAGGGGCTCCAGGGTGGCCTGATTTGGCCTTTTGTACTGCGTCCATTGATAAGACGCGAATAGCATTTGCAAGTTCTTTGCGAGACGGCATGGATTCTCCTACCTTTACTGTATTTGCGCTGGTTATTGTGTGTATTCATTTGAAGATCCATTCTTACTTATTGTAGGGGCTGTATGCAATTAAAAACCTGATTAAATTGGGCATTATGAATTTTTTTTAAGAACAAAAAGTTATTAGTAATTTTATTTAGACGTCTAGGCGTAAAAAAACTATGCAACTATCGTTGTTTTAGATAAAATACGCCCCTAAATTTTTTAGCGCTCTTACCGACGTTTGTGAAGCGCAATATTTGTGAGCAAAGACAATGGCAAAACATTTATTTACTTCTGAATCTGTTTCTGAAGGTCATCCGGATAAAATCGCGGACCAAATCTCTGACGCGGTACTAGATGCCATCTTAGAACAAGATTCTCATGCCCGTGTTGCGTGTGAAACTTACGTAAAGACTGGTATGGTTATGGTTGGTGGTGAAATCACTACTAGCGCATGGGTTGATATCGAAGAAATCACACGTAAAACTGTACGTGAAATTGGCTACACTCATTCTGATATGGGTTTTGATGCAGACTCGTGTGCAATTTTAAACACGATTGGTAAGCAGTCTCCTGACATCAACCAAGGTGTTGACCGTACTAGCCCAGAAGAACAAGGCGCTGGCGACCAAGGCCTAATGTTTGGTTACGCATGTAACGAAACTGAAGTATTAATGCCTGCACCAATCACTTACTCACACCGTTTAGTGCAGCGTCAAGCGCAAGTACGTAAAAGCGGCGAGCTTAACTGGTTACGTCCTGATGCAAAATCACAAGTTACTTTTGCATATGAAAACGGCAAGCCAGTAGGTATTGACGCAGTGGTACTTTCTACTCAACACAGTGAAGACATTTCACAAAAAGATTTAGTAGAAGCTGTGATGGAAACAATCATCAAGCCAGTACTTCCTGCTGAGCTTATCACTAGTGCAACTAAGTTTTTCATTAACCCGACTGGCCGCTTTGTAATCGGTGGCCCAATGGGTGACTGTGGTCTTACTGGTCGTAAAATTATCGTTGATACCTATGGCGGCATGGCTCGTCATGGTGGCGGTGCATTCTCTGGTAAAGATCCATCAAAAGTTGACCGTTCAGCTGCGTACGCTGCACGTTACGTTGCTAAAAACATCGTTGCTGCGGGCCTTGCTGACAAATGTGAGCTACAAGTTTCTTACGCAATCGGTGTTGCAGAGCCAACGTCAATCAGTGTTGAAACATTTGGTACCAGCAAGCTTGAAGAATCACGTTTAATTGAATTGATTCGTGAACACTTTGACTTACGTCCATATGGCTTAATTAAAATGCTTGATCTTGAGCGCCCAATTTATCTACCAACTGCAGCTTACGGGCATTTTGGTCGTGATGAATTCCCTTGGGAACGCACAGATAAAGCAGACGCACTTCGCGCAGCAGCTGGTCTTTAATATCAGCCTTTATGTAAATGTAGAAAAAGCGCCAATTGGCGCTTTTTTTTATGCCTGCTGATTATATTGTTGTAAATGCCTAGGTTATTGTCGCGAGGTAAACTCGCTGCTACCAGACATAGTCGCGGGTTTACCCCGCGCAATTAAAGCTAGGTTCTAGAAAGTGACTAGGAGTTAGGGCGTGTTCGAAGCCAGTGGTATTTCCCCCTCATTCACTACTCTTGGTGCAAACCTATTTTTTAATAATTTCACCACAGAGTTCACCGAGTTCATAGAGGAAAAACCTGTAAGTAATCAACTTTACTTTTGTCTTCTAGGTGTAGCGCACAGCGCCTCCTACCCTCGGAGGTAAATAGGCTTGTCGCCATAAATGGCGACCTACAGGAGCGCGGTGGATATTACTTGTAGGCGAGTGGCTTGCCACCGCGAAGGATAAAGTGTTTGTCGCGAGATAAACTCGCTGCTACCAGACGTAGGCGCGGGTTTACCCCGCGCAATTAAAGCTAGGTTCTAGAAAGTGATACCAATCGTGTTAAGTTTCTGACCATTTATAGCGACAGATAAATACAGTGATAACAAGGCGTAAATTTTGACATGTAGTTGTTCTACTTGAAAAAATTATAACGCAGTTAGCGCTTTATTTAGCTCGCTAGAATGGTTAAATA
>NZ_JACJEV010000061.1:0-9975 GCF_014164235.1 Pseudoalteromonas sp. SG44-17
AACTCAGTAGTGAAACGAAACAGCGCCGATGATAGTGTAGCATTTGCTATGTGAAAGTAGGACATTGCCAGGCTCCAAATAAGAGAAACCCGTTACAGCGATGTGACGGGTTTTTTGTTGTCTGGCATAAAGTAAAAAGAAGGTTCGAGGTGAAAGGTAATAGGTTAAAGGAAAAGAATAAGAGCCTAAAGCCGACTCTATACATTTGCTATGTGGCTCTCTACCGCTGTGGGCACTATGACATCACCAAGCTCCAAATTGAGAAAGCCCGACTAGAAATAGTCGGGCTTTTTTACGTCTGGAATAAAGTAAAAACACCAAGCCAAGACCCCATGGTGAACTCAGTAGTGGCCGCTCTTGCAATCCCTATGCTCTACGGCATGTGTATTCCTATACACAGCTCGAAGGCGAGCCCCGCACAAGGCCGCCCCGACACAAAGATAGTGTCGCATTTGCTATGTGGCTCTCTACCGCTGTGGGCACTACGACATCGCCAAGCTCCAAATTGAGAAAGCCCGACTAGAAATAGTCGGGCTTTTTTACGTCTGGAATAAAGTAAAAATAAAGGTTCGAGGTGAAAGGCAATAGGTTTTAGGTAAAAAAGAATAAGAGCCTAAAGCCGACTCTATACATTTGCTATGTGACTCTCTACCGCTGTGGGCACCACGACATTGACAGGATCTAAATTGAGAAAGCCCGACTAGCAATAGTCGGGCTTTTTTACGTCTGCAGGAAAGCTATTGGCTTCGAGCCGTCAGCGTTAACCTTTGACATGCGTGTACTGTCATTTTCTAATCTTGAAAACTAGCGCCCTCTATAAGTGATAGGCAAGCTCGCACTCTTTGTAAGTAAAAGGCAAATCAGCATTATTAATAAGTGACTGTAAGCGTGTTTTATTAGGTATTATTTGAGTAATAAAGTCAGTCTGCTTTTCTTCTAATATGGTAGAATTTTATTTCTGTTTTCAATGCCAATGAGGGTTACCTTGCCTACCTCTGATTATCAACAAGTCTTAAATGAAATTACCGCTGAGGTGCAACCACTGTTATCACAAGGTAAAGTGGCGGATTATATTCCAGCATTGGCTGAGGTTGATGCTAACCAATTTTCTATTGCTATATATACGACTGATGGCCAGACATTTTGCGCAGGCGATTGCTCGCAACGCTTTACAATTCAATCTGTTTCTAAAGTAATGACGTTAACGTTAGCGCTGCAGCGCTATGGTAATGAATTATGGCAACGAGTCGGCAAAGAGCCGTCAGGTACTGCGTTTAACTCTTTGACTCAGCTTGAGTTTGAAAAGGGTATACCGCGTAACCCTTTCATAAATGCCGGTGCTATCGTTACCTGTGATGCGTTATATAGCCGCTTGTCTGCACCTATGCATTCAATGTTAGAAACATTTAGGTTATTGTCTGGAAATAAGGGCATAGTGATTGATAAAAAGGTCGCTAATTCTGAGTATGAATTTCGTCATCGTAATGCTGCTATGGGGCATTTAATGAAGTCCTTTGGTAACTTTAAAAACGAAGTTGACGATGTGTTATGGGCATATTTTAATTTTTGTGCAATAGAGCTCAATTGTGTCGAATTGGCTAAAGCATATAACTTTCTGGCCAATAAAGGGATAGATAACGTGTCTAATAGACGCGTACTTTCAAGTCTGCAAAACAAACAGCTCAACTCATTATTATTTACCAGCGGCCTCTATGATGCGGCGGGCGATTTTGGTTATAGGGTTGGTATGCCGGGTAAATCAGGAGTATCGGGCACTATATTAGCGGTGTTACCGAATAAGTTTACAGTGGCTGTGTGGTCGCCAGGGTTAAATTCATTTGGCAACTCGGTGGCAGGAATAGCAGCCCTTGAGCTGCTATCTAAAAAACTTGATATCTCTATTTTTTAACTAATATGTATTGGGAGTTGTTACTGCTCCCAATAAACCTGTTCGAGGCAGTCTTCACGCTCAGGTAAACCACGAGATAAGCGCGGTGAATGCTGTACTAACACCTCAAAACTGGCACGGTTAGCATACTTACTAATTTGTGCTAATGATGAGTAGGTCATTGCCGGTTGCTGGTGTTTAGCTGAATTACCAACATTGAGCTTATGGTAAACATTTGCCGATAAGTCATGTAGTACCGCCGCTAATGCACAATCTCCTGCACCATTGGTGTTCTTAATAGAGTCTGGACCACCCATAAATGGCGCTGTATGGCTGTATGCACGAATTGGCTGCTGACAGTCAACTTTGCGCATAGCGCGCGAAAACTCATAACGATTGAAATCTGGTATTGCGCCAGGCAGCAATGGGTATTCTGTTTCTCGTTTAAATTGCTCATCGATGTAGCCTGCCATAAACAAGCCTTTTTCACCTGCGGTACAGATCACTAAATCTACCCAATCAAGTGCTTTATCAGCAGCAAGTAGAGGGTCTTCAAAGCCAGTTATTGCCAGCCCTTCTTCCTCATTCATTGCTAAAATATCAACATGTTTTTCAACAAAACTAGCCCACCAAGTAGGGTCTTGCTCGATTAAAAACTTAGTACCAAGAGTGAGTACGACAGGGATGCCAGCATCATTGGCATATTTGACAGCTTGCATTGTTGCTTCTGTCATCGTCTCAGAACCTTGCGTACGCATTAAGTAAGCACTGATCACTAATGCCGATGAGTTCTCTATTAACTCCTGATCGATTGATTCAGGTCGTAGGTGGTTCATCAGCCCTGCGCTGATCGCAAAAGTACGTTCACCAGTATCGTCAATGAGTGTAAAGCAGCGACCGATCGGACCATCTACCGGTTGTAAGTAGTCGAGATCGACACGACTTGAGGTGTTACATAAAAAGCGATAAGCGTAGCTACCAATTTTAATGTTTTCACTCATCACACCCAGTAGTACAGAGCGGTCATCCGCTAATACTGAGTAGTTGTGCATAGTGTTGCCGATAGTACCGCCTGCAAACTCATAATCGATCATATCGTTGAGTTTTAAGCGGTCATATAATGCATTGGTTATATCACTATCAATAACTTGCGACATACCTCGGCGCAGTTGAAATTCGTCAAGGAAAGCTTGATCGACTTTAGCTTCTATATCAACTACGATTTGATCTATCCCTGTGATGTAGCTGCGTTGCAACTTATCACTGGCGTTGAGTTGATTAGTAAGTGGATCTTTGGCTTCCACTGGAAAATAATGTTTATGCCTGCGGCGTCCAGGAAATTTCATTTGCTACCCGTGTGTTGTGAGCTAAATAAAAAAAGCGAGAGATTATATCGTAAATCGCACGGGGTGAGCCATGTTAAAGCTGTTTTAATTTGTTTTATTTTTATCACTAATCAGTATATTTAGCGTTTTAATGGCCTAAGTGAGTATAATTAAACAATAATTAGTTAAAGATTAAGTCAATGAGTGAACAATTGAACGATCAATATTGGATGGCGCAAGCTCTAGAGTATGCAAAAAAAGCGGAGCAGTTGAATGAAATTCCTGTCGGTGCTGTACTGGTCAAAGATAATCAGTTGATTGCAGCTGGCTATAATCGTTCGATTACCGATAACGATCCTTCTGCTCATGCAGAGATGATTGCGATACGCGAAGGTGGCAAGGTCGTTAATAATTACCGCTTGATTGATTGTACTTTATACGTCACGTTGGAGCCATGCTCTATGTGCGCCGGGTTGCTAGTACACAGTCGTATCAAACGTTTAGTGTTTGGTGCTGCGGATGAAAAAACAGGATCAGCAGGCTCTATTATGAATCTATTACAAGATCCTAGATTAAATCATCAGGTTGAAGTTGAGGCCGGAATACTAGGTGAGTTATGTGGGCAAACTATTTCTGATTTTTTTAAACGCCGCCGTCAAGAAATAAAAGCTGCAAAGAAAGCTTTGCGTGACCTGAAGGCTTAACCTGCAGGTGCTGCAATGCTTAACTCTGCCATTTGTTGCATTGCAAACATTCTACGACGCCAAATTACTTTTCTATGTAAATTACGCAGCATTATTCTGCGACGGGTAGATGATGAATAAATAACATTTCGTTTGAACGAATGTGTACGCCGACGTTTCAGCATGGTTTCTCCTGAAAATGTGAGAGTGAGAAAAGATATAAGTTAATTATATACTTGATACTACACATTAGTGATCATTTGATGACAAGTAAATAGATATTTTAGTTTGCGCGTACCTATCGCATTTAAAGTTATTTTTATTGTTCGCCGTTATCTTTTTTTTGCGGTGCTTGCTCATCGATACTGTCATCTTTTGTTGGGGAGACCGTGGTTTGTATTGTGGCAGGCTTTGGATTTTTAATCTCAGCAGCTTGGGTAGTAGGTTGATCTATTTGTTCTGCATCATCGGGTTCAGTAGTCGGTGTGCTGATCGCGTCATTTTCATCTAACCAAACTAGTGCATCGTAGTAACGACGAATATTATCCACATACTTGACTGCAACGTCACCGCGCGAATAGCCGTACTTGGTTTTACGGTAGTAACGTTTTTTGATTAATAGCGGTAAGCGTTTTTTCACATCAGCCCATTTATCAGGGCTAGCACCTTGCTGCTCGGTAATAATACGAGCATCGTTCACGTGACCCCAACCAATATTATAGGATGCTAAAGCTAGCCAAGTACGATCTGGCTGAGGAACGCGGTCGGGAATTCGTTTTTCTAGCTTCGTCAAATATTCTGCGCCGCCTTTGATATTTTGCTCAGGAGCAAGACGATTAGTTACGCCGACCTGCTTTGCAGTATCACGAGTGAGCATCATAATACCACGAACTCCTGTGGGGGATTTTGCTCGCGGATTCCACATTGATTCTTGATAACTTAAAGCTGCAAGTAATCGCCAATCTAGGCTGCCTGCATATTGCTCAAACCAAGGTTGATATTTTGGCAGTGTTTCTTTAATTGCTTCAATATAGGCAAGGGTATTAACGTAGTTAAATTGGCGGACATGGCCAAAATATTTTTCTTCAAGTACATAAAGCTGATTACTGTGTTTTACTTCACCAAAAAACGGCACCATTAACGCATATAACGAATCGTCGCCGTCTTTGCGCAGCAGCCAAGCAATGGGATCGTTACGAGTAACAGAAAAACCAATACTAAGATTAGGGTGATAGCGACGAAACAACGATAGGGTATGTGAGTCGGCAAGAGTGTAATCAATTTCACCATCGATCACTGCTTGTAATAGCTCTTCTTCGTCGAGATCTTCTGTTTCGCGCCAATTTAAATTGGGGTGAGTTTGTTTAATTTGTTGCAGTGCCAATGAATGGCTACTTTTGGCAAGTACTGTCAGGTTATCGGTTAGATCATCAAAATCACGAGGTCTTACTCTACCTTGTTTATAAACCAGTTTTTGGCTAATTGTGCGATAGGTTGGGCCAAAACGGTAATCTTGGGCGCGTACTTTATTGTACGTTAAACCAGAGGCTATTAAGTCTAAATCGCCGCTATCTAAGCGTGAAAACATGTCGGATAAGTTAAAAAATGGCACCATCTCAAGTTCAACCCCAAGGTGATCTGCAAACTCTTGGGCTAACTCATATTCAAATCCTTGTTCACCTTGCACTGCTTGATAATAATTACTTGCTCCAGCTAACGTACCCACTCTGATTTTGTTTTGAGTTTTTATTTGGCTAAGTTGAGATTGCTGCTGTTGCATATCGCAGGCACACAAAAGCATTACTAACGTAATGATTGTTATTAGCTTTTGTTTAAACATACTGTGCCCCTTGAATGCTATTACACCCTTATATCAAAACTTTGCGATGACGTCACTTGGCGATTTGTCATAGTTGACTTTACTGTGTTTGATATTTCATCTGCCACTAGGCATTATTAGTAATAAACGATGCTAACTTATAGCGCTCTTGCCGCAATTTTAATTCCCTGCTTAACCTGTATTTCCGAGTTACTTGAGTATATAATACCCGCCTAAAATATCGTTCAATCCCTAACCCCGGATGAAAATACCTATGTTGATCCTTCGTGGTGCACCAGCACTTTCCGATTTTAGAGTTCAGAAAATTTTAGCCCGTTGCCAACAGGCGCAACTTCCAGTCACTAATGTATACGCTGAGTATGCACACTTTGCAGATCTAACCGCACAGCTGTCAAGTGATGAGCAAACTAAGCTTGAGAAGTTACTTACCTATGGTCCAACGATTGCCGAACATACACCTGCAGGCACTTTGGTGTTAGTAACGCCTCGTCCTGGCACAATCTCGCCATGGGCTTCAAAAGCGACGGATATTGCACATAATTGTGGCTTAACTCAAGTACACCGTGTTGAGCGCGGCATCGCTTATTATGTTGAAGGTGACTTAAACGCTGAGCAATTAAATCAAGTTGCAGCCTTATTACATGACCGCATGACCGAAGCAACGCACAGCGCAATGGACGACGCTGCGACGTTATTCCGTACTGATGCACCGAGTCAAATGTCATCAGTTGACATTTTAGCCGGCGGCCGTGAAGCGCTAGCAACTGCAAACGTTGAGCAAGGTTTTGCCCTTGCTGATGACGAAATTGATTACTTGGTAGAAAACTTCCAAAAGTTAGGGCGTAACCCGAACGACATTGAATTATTTATGTTTGCACAAGCAAACTCAGAGCATTGTCGTCATAAAATTTTTAATGCAGATTGGACCATCGATGGTGTAGTTCAGCCTAAATCGCTATTCAAAATGATTAAAAATACCTACGAGCTAAACCCTGAAAACGTATTATCTGCTTATAAAGATAACGCCGCAGTAATGAAAGGTTCGAAAGCGGGTCGTTTCTTCCCAAATGCTGAAGGTGAATATGCATATCATCAAGAGAACATTGAAATCTTGATGAAAGTTGAAACCCATAACCACCCAACTGCGATTGCACCTTTTTCTGGTGCTGCTACCGGTTCTGGTGGTGAAATTCGTGATGAAGGTGCAACAGGCCGTGGCTCTAAGCCAAAAGCAGGTTTAGTTGGCTTTACTGTATCAAATTTACGTATTCCTGGTTACGAGCAACCGTGGGAAACTGATTTTGGTAAGCCTGCTCGTATCGTTACAGCATTAGATATTATGACTGAGGGCCCATTGGGTGGCGCTGCGTTTAATAATGAGTTTGGTCGTCCAAACTTAGTCGGTTACTTCCGCACTTATGAAGAGCAAGTAATCAGTCATAATGGCCTTGAGGTGCGTGGTTACCACAAGCCAATTATGCTTGCCGGTGGTTTAGGTAATATTCGTACTGACCATGTACAAAAAGGTGAAATTCCTGTTGGCGCTAAGTTGATTGCGTTAGGTGGCCCAGCGATGAACATTGGTTTAGGTGGCGGTGCCGCTTCATCAATGGCGTCAGGCCAATCAAATGAAGATTTAGACTTTGCGTCAGTACAACGTGAAAACCCAGAAATGGAACGTCGTTGTCAAGAAGTCATCGATAAATGCTGGCAGTTAGGTGATGCTAACCCAATCGCGTTTATTCACGATGTGGGCGCGGGCGGTTTATCAAATGCATTCCCTGAGCTTGTTAATGACGGTGGTCGTGGGGGCAAATTCCAACTGCGCGATATTCCGAATGATGAGCCGGGCATGGCACCGCATGAGATCTGGTGTAACGAGTCTCAAGAGCGTTATGTACTTGCTGTCGCGGTTGAAGATTTTGACCGTTTTGAAGCCATTTGTAAGCGTGAACGTGCGCAATATGCAGTGATAGGTGAAGCGACTGAAGAGCGTCATTTAACCGTTGCAGATAGCCATTTTGGTAACAACCCCGTTGATTTACCACTGGATGTGTTATTAGGCAAAGCACCTAAAATGCACCGTGAAGCGCAATCTCAACAAGTTATTGGTAAAGCGCTGGATACTGCAAATATTGACGTAAGTGAAGCGGCAACACGTTTATTACGTTTACCTGCGATTGCTGAAAAGACGTTCTTGATCACCATTGGTGACCGCTCAGTAACAGGGCTAGTTGCTCGTGACCAAATGGTTGGTCCTTGGCAGGTGCCAGTTGCTAACTGTGCCGTAACTGCAGCAACGTATGACACTTACCATGGTGAGGCAATGTCTCTTGGTGAGCGTACACCTGCAGCATTGCTTAATTACGGTGCATCAGCACGTTTGGCCGTAGCTGAATCATTAACCAATATTGCTTGTGCTAACATTGGACCGCTTGAAAACATTAAGTTGTCTGCTAACTGGATGGCAGCAGCTGGTCACCCTGGCGA
Source organism: Pseudoalteromonas sp. SG44-17 (assembly GCF_014164235.1). Taxonomy (NCBI): domain Bacteria; kingdom Pseudomonadati; phylum Pseudomonadota; class Gammaproteobacteria; order Alteromonadales; family Pseudoalteromonadaceae; genus Pseudoalteromonas; species Pseudoalteromonas sp. SG44-17. The sequence continues at coordinate 8,227 of NZ_JACJEV010000061.1, forward strand.
AGATGCGGGTCTTTACGAAGCAGTTAAAGCGGTGGGTGAAGAGCTTTGTCCTGCGCTTGGTTTAACCATTCCTGTGGGTAAAGACTCTATGTCGATGAAAACCCAGTGGGATGAGAATGGCGAGCAGAAGTCAGTAACAGCACCATTATCACTTATTATCACCGCGTTTGGTCGTGTTGACGATGTACGTAAAACGGTTACTCCGCAGCTACGTACAGATAAAGGTGAAACCTCACTTATCTTGGTTGACTTAGGTGCTGGTAAAAACCGACTAGGTGCATCAAGTTTAGCGCAAGTTTATAAGCAATTAGGTGATGTAACGCCAGATGTAGATAGCCCTGAATTACTAAAAGGCTTCTACAATGCAATGCAAGCGTTAGTCGCTGATAATAAGTTACTTGCTTATCATGACCGTTCAGACGGTGGTTTATTTACCACAGTGGCTGAAATGGCATTTGCGGGTCATACTGGTGTGACTGTTAATTTAGATGGTTTAACAGGTTCTGACATTGAAGCACTTTATAATGAAGAGCTCGGTGCGGTAATCCAAGTTGCTAACAGTGATTTAGAGGTCGTGAACGCAGTATTTGCTGAGCATGGCATTGCTGCAATCAGCCATGAAATTGGCACACTTAACAGTGACGACAGTGTGGTATTTAACCGCGCTGGTAACCCTGTACTTAGTAACACGCGTACTGAATTACGTACTATTTGGGCAGAAACCACCTACCAAATGCAAGCACGTCGTGATAATCCTGATTGTGCTAAGCAAGAATTTGATGCCAAGTTTGATGTTAAAGATCCTGGTCTTAACGTTAAACTAAACTTCGATTTAAATGAAGATGTGGCAGCACCGTATATTGCGACAGGCGCTAAGCCTAAAATGGCTATCTTACGAGAGCAAGGTGTTAACTCGCATTTAGAAATGGCAGCAGCATTTAACCGTGCTGGTTTTGCGGCAGTTGATGTACACATGAGCGATATTCTTGAAGGGCGTTTAAGTCTGGAAGAGTTTAAAGGCTTAGTGGCATGTGGCGGCTTCTCTTACGGTGACGTGTTAGGTGCTGGTGAAGGTTGGGCTAAATCAATCTTATTTAATGATATGGCACGTGAGCAGTTCCAAAGCTTCTTTGAGCGCCAAGACTCATTTAGTTTAGGTGTGTGTAACGGTTGTCAGATGTTATCAACATTAAAAGAGTTGATCCCTGGCACTGAACATTGGCCACGCTTTGTGACGAATAAATCTGAGCGTTTTGAAGCACGTTTTAGCTTAGTTGAAGTGCAAGAGAATCCTTCGGTATTCTTCAACGGTATGGCGGGCTCTCGTATGCCTATCGCTGTGTCTCACGGTGAAGGTCATGCTGAGTTTGCTAATGATGCAGCAGTGAAAGCAGCGCTTGAGTCAGGTACTGTAGCGGTTAAGTTTGTTGATAACTACGGTAACCCTACGACACAATATCCTGCTAACCCGAACGGCTCGCCAGAAGGTATCACAGGTATTACTTCAGCTGATGGCCGTGCTACTGTAATGATGCCTCACCCTGAACGTGTATTCCGTGCGGTTGCTAACTCGTGGCACCCAGATGAGTGGCGCGAAGATAGCCCATGGATGCGTATGTTCCGCAATGCACGTAAAAATGTAGGTTAAACTATATTTATACACACTAGATTCATTATCTAGTACTAGAATAAAAGGCTGCACTGTGCAGCCTTTTTTGTTTATGCTGGTCAAAGGTCAAAGGTCAAAGG
>NZ_JACJEV010000062.1:0-7032 GCF_014164235.1 Pseudoalteromonas sp. SG44-17
GTTCTAGGTTCTAGGTTCTAGGTTCTAGGTTAAAAAATAAAACCGCACAACAATAAGTTAGTGCGGTTTTTTATTTCAATAAACGCTATTTAAATAAGATTATTTACAAACATCTGCAACAGCATTTGCAAAGTAATCGATATTAGCTTGACTGATACCCGCTACGTTAACGCGGCTTGAACCAACAATGTAGATACCGTATTCTTTTTGCAGGCGCTCAATTTGTTCTTTATTAATACCTAAGAAAGAAAACATACCGTGTTGACGGTCAATAAATGAGAAGTCTTGAGCAATCTCTTTTGCCGCTAGACTGTCTTTGATCAAAGTACGTAGGCCATTGATACGGTTACGCATTTCATCAAGTTCACTGTGCCATTGTTGTGTCAGTTCTGTACTGCTTAAAATGGTATTTACAATGTCAGCACCGTGCGCAGGTGGCATTGAATAAATGCTACGTACCACACTTAACATAACAGAGTTTGAAATGTCTGCTGTTGCACTGTCTTTAGCAATAATTGAACATGCACCAATACGCTCGCGGTATAAACCAAAGTTTTTCGAACATGAAGAACAAATGATTAACTCATCAACTGCATTGGCTAAAATACGTAAACCATTTGCATCTTCTTCAAGGCTTGAACCAAAACCTTGGTATGCAATATCAACCAGCGGTGTAAAGCCAACATCTTTTGCCAGTTCAGCAACCGTGTTCCACTGTGCTTCGTTTAAGTCCATACCACTTGGGTTATGACAACATGCGTGCAGTAATACCACATCACCTTTTGGCACTTGGGTAAGGGTTTCGATCATTTCATCAAATAATAAGTCTTTGTTTTCATAATCGTAGTACGGGTATTCTTTAACTGTTAGGCCAGCGGCTTCAAACAAGCTAATGTGGTTTGCCCAAGTAGGATTAGTAACCCATACTGTCGCACCTGGATTACAGCGAACTATAAATTCAGCTGCAACTCGCAGTGCACCTGTACCGCCTGGAGCTTGTGCTGTACGAACACGATTAGCTAATAACGCTTGGTGCTCACCTAATAATAGGTTTTCCATTTTTTGGCAGTAATCTAAGTTACCCGCCAAACCAATGTATGATTTGCTAGTTTCGTTTTCAAGACGAAACGCTTCAGCTTTTTTAACTGCTTTTAATACCGGCGTATTACCGAATTCATCTTTATAAACACCAACCCCTAAGTCAATCTTATTTGGGTTAGTATCTTGCTTATAGGCCGCCATAAGGCCAAGAATAGGATCAGTGGGTAATGGTTTTAATACTGAGAACATTGACTATCTCTTTCATTATTTAGGGGTTAGCTGTTGCACTTAGCTTAACATAAAAGCTCACTAGATTGACTAGTGTTATTTACACTAAAAAGTGAGGAATTTTAATACAGCACGCAATTAATAGCGCTAATGTTTGCTGGTTGAAAAAATCGTTATTAAAGGCTTCGCCATCAACAATACCAACGCAGCGATTAGCACTGTCAAAAAGCGGTAAACAGGCTTCTGATTTTACTTTAGGGTCACAGGTATAATATTCACCACCCGCAGCCAAATACTGCTCAACGTTGTTGATCACTCGCCCTTTACTACTCAGTGCCACCTGCACATTATTACTACCAGCAGCAAATGCTTCAGTAAGCGGAAAAAGCGGTCGGCTTGGCGCGCCAAAGTAAGTCAGTTTAAGTAATTGCTGACCCTCAGGTGTTGCTGTACTTTGGTAAATGCCGTACCAATCAACCTTAGTTTGCGCTACAACGTAATCAACAATTAGTTGTAATTGAGCAAGCTTTTGCGTGGTGTGCTGATCTTGCGGTAAAAAATCAGTGAGTTTAAACGGCTCATCTTGTAAATAGCCAAATAAACTGCACGCCCCGCCTTCACCCAGTTCTGGTATTTGATATTGCCAGCGTACCTCAGGAAGCGACTGATTTGATAAATAGCTTTCGAGCTTAGTAAGCTCAGCAGAGACTAACTGAGCAGGCACATCTAACTGCGCAAGAGATAAATAAGAAGAAACCATTTAGCCATCCAAACATCTAAAAAACGAATCATAGCATGGCTAAACAACCACGACTAGCTTTGTTGCTGCGCTAATCGATAACACATTTCAATTTGATTACCCGATGAGTTATAAGTCACCTGCTCTGCTATTTCTTCTAATATAGATAGCCCACGACCGTGCTCGCGATTATTACTGTTAGCATTACTGTCGGTGTTTGCAAAACCATTGCCTGAATCGCAAATTGTAAAATAAAGGCTCAATGTATCAGGACAATAACGTATATCTACAATGATCAATGCATCAACGAGTTTGGCTAATGTTGCCTCTCGAAGTTGATAATACTCAATAAAACCATCCTCTTTATTTTTAATCGCTGAATCGAGCCCTAATACACCGTGATCAAGTGCATTATTATATGCCTCAGAGAGCAGTAAAAAAATATCAGAGCGGTGCTCTTTTAGCCCGCCAACTTGGGTGATCACTTCGACGATTTCAAGCACTGGATCGGTTTGTTTTATTTGCTGTGAATTAAGCGTTAAAGAAAAATTGAACGGTAATCGAGAGTAAGCGGCTTGCTCTTCAGCCGCAGCAGGAACCGCCATACAGTTAAAAAGCACTAAACTAAGGTCGTCCTGTTGTTTACTGCCATGAGCAAACTTGGTCACTTGATTGATCACATCTTTACAGCTGACTTGGGGCTTGCTTGCAAGTGCCTTTATAAAGCGTTGCTCTGAAAAAAATTCATCGTCTGCATTGGTAGTTTCTATAATACCGTCGGTGGCCAGTGCCAAACGCATACTGCTATCGACTTCAAAATGAATTAATTCACGCTCAAATTCATCGCCTTCTAAAATCCCTAAAGCCATGTGCTGTGACTCTAAGGTTTTTAATACGCTTCCTTGTTGATCAATTAAATAAGCGTCAGGCAAGCCACCAAGCCAAGCAGAAACACTTTTCCCGGAGCTACTTAACTCAATAATTGTCGCGGCACAAAACATATGCCCGGGCAATAATTGTACTAATACGGCATTAACTTCTGCGGCAATATCACTGACCGCCATGCCTTTATTAACCATAGTGTAAAACACTTTCGACGCCGGCAATGCCCCTACCGCTGCCGCTAAGCCATGGCCGGTAAAATCCCCCAGCATACAATACAAACTACCAATTGGACTTTGCCCAACCAAACACATATCACCATTAAACATAGAAGCCGGTGAAAGATGAAAATCAATGTTGTTGGTAAACTTATGTTGGTTTTCTAAGGCATTATTAAAAATATGCTCAACGATTTCGTGCTCGCGCTCGGTTTGATTGTAATGATATTCTAATAATTTATTTTGTTCGTGGGTTTTTAAACTCAGCTTGCGGGTGCGGCTATGAGCTTTTATTTTCGCGGTTAAAATTACTTTATCAAACGGTTTATGAATAAAGTCATCACCACCGACCTCTAAACAACGTTCAAAACTGTTTTGATCTTCCAAAGAGGTTATAAAAATAATTGGTAGGTGAACATCGTTGTATAACAGCTTAATTTTTGTCGCTGTTTCATAGCCATCCATTACTGGCATTATTACATCGAGTAGCACAATATCAATGCTTTGCTGTGCTAATATTGCTAATGCTTCAACACCGTTAGCGGCAGTTGATACCTCGTAATTTTGTTGCACCAGCATTACTTTCAAAAGCGTACAATTAAGTGGCTGATCATCAACAACGAGAATATGCATTAATCAATATCAAACTTTTTATCAAAACGTGATATTTGCAGGATTTTTTTCAGTTGCGGCTGACAATTACTGATTTGAATTGCATCAACTGAGGTACCCAAGGTCTTTTTCATATTCAGTAACATACCAAGGGCGGAGCTATCCATGTAATCTGTTTCTCGCAAGTCAATTACGACCTTAGCGGTTTTTTCATTGATATCGGAATACGACTGTCGAAATGACTGCACTAAATTAAAGTCGAACTTCCCTTTAATTTGAATAGTCAGTGTAGCACCATCTGCTGATGCACTCTTACTTAGACCCATTAGTTAACTCCTGCTCAGATTATCCATTCTTAATTAGTATTAAATATAACTTGTTAATGATAAATCACCAAAAATAAAACACCCTATGCACAAATTTGTTTTAGATTTGATATTATCTAGGCCATTGTTTATTTAACTTTTTAAATGCAGGTTAAGCATGAGTGATAGTAATCTCGTTTATTCAACCGAAACAGGCCGTATCAGCCAACCAAAACCAAGCACAGAAGTGGCTAGTAAAGTATTTAAAGACGGCGCCCTGCGCATCGAACGCCAAACCAAAGGCCGTAAAGGTAAAGGTGTTATGTTGGTAACTGGTATTGACAGCGAGCAACACGATTTAAAAAAACTCGCCAAAACCATTAAAAGTAAAATGGGCCAAGGCGGCGCGGTAAAAGACGGCATCATTGAAGTACAAGGCGACGACCGCGAAAAACTCAAAGCCATCCTCGAAGCACTCAAATTCAAAGTGAAAATTGCCGGAGGGTGAGCCGCCGGCTTGCCTATAAAAAGCAGAGACTTGATGACCTAATTGCATATCTGTACTTTCTTAATTTATGATCAATGTATTGTAATACAAAGAAAAACATTGGAGATAAAATTGTCTACCCACACAAAGAGAGCTTAAATGATATTAGATAATCTACCCAATAAAAAACTAGTCTCTGCTCTAAAAGCTAGTGCAGCTTTGGATATAGAGCTTTGTGAAGACGAATACCTAAGGTGCTTTTCTTACAAAGCTAATTGGGCGCCAGGGATAGACGTTGCTTCATATGAAAATGGTGGTGGTGATGAAATCGTCATTGTCATAAAAGGTGATGCTATTTTAATTAAAGGCTTCGATCATGAATCAGAAGTTAGTCCTCATGCTCAAGAAGAGTTTAGAATTTGGCCAGGGATGTATGAAGGGGCTCCTGAAGAACTGCTCGGCGTTTTAGATAACGATTTCTTCGAAATAGCTCATGTGACCTTTTGTTTTTGGCGTACTTCCAACTCAGGGTCATGGCAACAAGGAACTGTTAATTTCCAAAACAATGAAGATAACGGAGCTAATTGGCTGCTCCCTGCAATCACTATAACTCCAGAATATTTTATTGAGTATGCGAAGGACTACTACCAAGATGACTTTAATAAAATAACACCAGCAAGGGTACACCAAGTATTCAGCGAATATGAATAGCACAAAACTTTATCGGTGCCGTTGATACAATAAAACAAAGTAATAAAGTAGCGTGGTAACTTGCTTCGCTTGTTCCTCGCGATTTAGCCACTCTCATTTTACCGCCAACGGCAGCGTTAATTTAACTGGAGCAACACTCAATTATGGATGATGTATCGAAGCAATTTAAACCAGTAAAAAAACGGTTTTATCTCGTATTACTATTAACTGTTGTATGCTTTTCAAGTGGCTTTATTCTTCAATATTTTGATATTGAGTTTCTAAATCCTTTTTATGGTGCATTAATCGGAGTGCTCATATTTAACGTTGGTATTTGGTTGTATTACAGGTGTCCAAAATGGGCTATGTTACCTTTCGGTGTTGGTGAACTATACTTAATGTACTGAAACCCAACAATGGCAGATGCTGTATGGCTTCAAAGCAGTTTCAAAATGTATTACGTCACGTTATTAACTTAAACTACTCCCAACTAAAAAACTCCGTCATGAATTTGAATCTAATATTGCTAATAACCAACTGGGTCAAGCCATTGCTGACCATGAAGAAACAATATCTCATTGTCCACATTGCGATTCACACGAATTAGGTACTGACTATATTGAGAATTATCTGAGTTGGTTTAGAACCATGGAAGATAACACGGAGTTCTCAGATCAAACATGGATAAAAGAGGCTTTATAAAATGAATTATCGCCTAGCCACACTTAACTACAACATAGCCATATATAAACAGTCGTTGTATTTGGGTTTTTTCAACAACTCGCGGGATTATTTCTTGTATTTTACAACAACAAAAAAACAACAAATATAAATCCCTTGATTTACATTTAGATACAGAGTTAGACTGAAAGTATTAAAAAACTCAAAGGATTTTCTCTCTGCAACTTGTGGGTTTAGATCCTTTGAATAAGCTGTTAGTTGCCAGTGGTAAAAACGCAGCTCAAGCAGAAAGTTTAAGGCTAATGAATTGTGCAAATTTGCTCAGTTTTGTGTCTGGGTGTGCTGAAGTTGCGTTCGATTTTTAATATTGTGGCTTTGTTTCGCTGTTTCAGACGCTAATTTACTCGTTGAAATTCAGCTTTGTGGCATTGCCTTTCCAAAAGGTCTTTTTGGTGCTTTTCAGCCAGCTTTCTACGGCGTTGCTAGTTCCAAGTGGTTTCAGTGACAGGCGCTTTGAAACTGCGCCTGATTTGAGCTTTTCAAAGCGCTCAAAAACGGTGTTGGCAAAGTCGGAATAAACTGGGAATCAAAGGTTTAGAATAGCAACTAACAAAGCGTTTAAGGCAGATTCGCAACGCTAGGCATTTTTGGTTTGCTTTGAATTTAGTGTTTACGGCACAATGGTTTAGGTTAGGTGGTAATGTTGCTCACTACTTAACGCGGCGTTAGTTGCCGCAACTTGTTCGTGTAAATTTATTTGTAATCGTGCGGCATTTCACATCAAAGGATTGGTGCTTGTTTCCTCCCTTTTTTGTGGCAATCAATCGTTTTTATAAAGTCGTTTTACGCGTTTGGCTACACAGTTTTCGCCTTAACTTTGTAAGGTAAATTCAATTAGCAATTGTGTTTAAGGCTCAAAGTTCACGTTGTGTGGCAAAGTTGCAGTGGGGTGTTTTTTGATTCTTCTGCTTATCCCATAAATGTGATAACTTGTTGTTAAGTTAATGCTTTTAACAATTAGCAACTAATCGGGTAGCCGGAGGTCTCTAACCTCCAGCCCCCACACCACCCATCATGCGGGTCCGCAATGGGCGGTTCATCTCCCGTAGTGAATATTGATCCAAATATCTCTTAATGACGCTAAACCTT
>NZ_JACJEV010000063.1:0-6829 GCF_014164235.1 Pseudoalteromonas sp. SG44-17
TATTTACTCGGTCGAGAAACGCATGCAATTTCGGTTGGTGATGTGATCAACGCCGTTGATGAATCAATAGACGCAACCCGATGCCATGGTGCAACAGGCGGCTGTCAAAGCGGAATGCGGTGTTTAACTCACACCTTATGGTCTGATCTAAGTACCAGAATAGAAGACTTTTTAAACGGTATTACCCTTGCTGAATTGGTGGAAAAGTCAGATGTGAAGGAAGTTTCATCTCGCCAAGATAACAGCGTTAATAATGCACTCAAGCAATTGGAAAATATTCAAGTAAGCTGCCAACTATAAGTTGGCGTCCAGCGGAGAAAGAAATGAAGTTACCGATTTATTTAGATTACGCAGCAACCACGCCAGTTGACGAGCGTGTAGCAAAAGAAATGATGCAATGCCTGACAATGGATGGCAATTTTGGTAACCCTGCATCACGTTCACACCGTTTTGGTTGGCAAGCTGAAGAAGCGATTGATCAAGCTCGTACTGATATCGCAGATTTAATTAACGCAGACCCACGTGAAATCGTTTTCACTTCGGGTGCGACAGAATCAAACAACCTTGCAATTAAAGGCGCAGCACAGTTTTATAAAAAGAAAGGTAAGCACGTTATTACCGCTAAAACTGAGCATAAAGCAGTGATCGACACCTGTCGTGAGCTAGAGCGTCAAGGGTTTGAAGTAACCTATATGGACGTTGAAGAAAACGGCCTACTTGATTTACAAAAATTAGCCGACACAATGCGCGATGACACAGTATTAGTGAGCATTATGCATGTAAACAACGAGCTAGGTGTAATTCAAGATATCGCGACTATTGGCGAAATGTGTCGCGAACGTAAAATCATGTTCCACGTTGATGCTGCACAAAGTGCCGGTAAAGTTTTAATCGACGTGCAACAGCTTAAAGTTGATTTTATGTCATTCTCAGCGCACAAAGTATATGGCCCGAAAGGTATTGGCGCTTTATATGTTCGCCGTAAACCTCGTGCTCGCTTAGAAGCTCAAATGCACGGTGGCGGTCATGAACGTGGAATGCGCTCTGGTACACTAGCGACTCACCAGTTAGTTGGTATGGGTGCTGCATTTAGAGTTGCTAAACAAGATTTCGAAAAAGATCATGCTCACATCAGCGCGCTTCGTAAGCGTTTAATTGATGGCATTATGGCTGATATGGATGAAGTGTACTTTAACGGTACACCGGACCAATCAGTACCAGGAATAATTAACATCAGCTTTAACTTTGTTGAAGGTGAGTCGTTATTGATGGCTGTTAAAGATATTGCTGTATCATCAGGTTCTGCCTGTACTTCAGCAAGTTTAGAGCCTTCTTATGTATTACGTGCGCTTGGCCGCAACGATGAATTAGCACACAGCTCAATTCGTTTTAGTATTGGTCGTTTTACCACCGAAGAAGAGATTGATTATACCGTCAATTTAATGAAAAACTCTATCGGTCGCTTACGTGAGATGTCTCCTCTTTGGGAAATGCATCAAGAGGGTGTTGATTTAGATTCAGTTGAATGGGCTCATCATTAATTGACGAGCACATCCACTAGCAGGTAATGAGGATAGAATTATGGCGTATAGTGATAAAGTAATCGATCATGTTGAAAACCCACGTAACGTAGGTGTATTAGACAAAAATGATCCATCAGTAGCAACGGGTATGGTTGGCGCACCAGCATGTGGTGACGTAATGAAGCTGCAAATTAAAGTATCAGCTGCAGGCATAATTGAAGATGCTAAATTCAAAACATACGGTTGTGGTAGCGCAATTGCTTCATCGTCACTTGTAACAGAGTGGGTTAAAGGCAAGACATTAGATGAAGCTGCAATGATCAAAAACACTGATATCAGTGCTGAGCTTGAATTGCCTCCAGTGAAAATTCACTGTTCAATTTTAGCTGAAGATGCAATTCAAGCAGCAATTGCAGATTACAAAAGTAAACAAGCGAAGTAAGAGATAAATCATGGCAGTGACATTGACAGAAGCGGCAGTAAACCGCGTAGAATCATTTTTAGCAAATCGCGGAAAAGGCTTAGGCCTGCGCGTAGGCATTAAAACGACGGGCTGTTCAGGTCTTGCATATGTTCTTGAGTTTGTTGACGAGTTATCTGAAGGCGACGAAGTATTTGAATCTAAAGGGGTTAAAGTAATCGTCGACGCTAAAAGCTTAGTTTATATTGATGGCACCGAGCTTGATTACACTAAAGAAGGTTTGAACGAAGGGTTTAAATTTATTAACCCAAATCAAGCTGATGAGTGTGGTTGTGGCGAAAGTTTCACAGTATAAACAATAAAGTGATTGTACTCTTAAGCCCTGCACCTGTAGGGCTTTGTTCTATCTGAATTTTAAGCCAATAGATTGTTGGCATGGTTGGAATTATGCGCTATTTTGAATTGTTTGCGATACCCGTTGATTACAATGTAGATTTGGCAAAAGTAACTAAGAATTACCTCGAACTCCAGCGTGCTGTTCACCCAGATCGCCATGCCAATGCCAGCAGCCGTGATAAGTTATTAGCCGTACAAAATACTGCAGAAATTAATGATGCCTTACAAATTTTAAAGCATCCGGTAAAACGCGCAGAATATATGCTGAGTGAATTGGGTGTTGATATTCGTGCCGAGCAGCAAACACTACAAGATCCACTGTTTTTAATGCAGCAAATGGAATTACGTGAAGAGCTTGAAGAGCTAAGCACAAGCGATGATCCAGACACAGCGATTGCTCAGTTCGAGAAGCAAATAAAACAACTAGACAGCCAATACAGTGCGCAACTTGCTGAGCAATTGGCAAGTAATGACGAGCAGCAATGGCAGTTAGCCGCTGATAGCATTCGAAAATTAAAGTTCGTGTATAAATTACGAGATGAATTAGAGCGTATTGAAGACAGTTTATTCGACGATTAATTATCTAACTTACTGCACCATTGGTAAGTCAAACAAGAGTTAAAGATCATTATGGCATTATTGCAGATTGCTGAGCCGGGGCAGAGCGCGGCACCACATGAACATAAGTTAGCAATTGGTATTGACCTTGGTACTACCAACTCACTTGTTGCGACAGTACAAAGTGGCGAAGCCCGTACATTAACCGATGTTAATGGCGCAGCCATGTTACCGTCTGTTGTACGTTACGCCGCTGATGGTATAACAGTAGGCGAACTTGCCGCTCAAGCTGCAACACAAGATCCTGTAAATACTTTAATTTCAGTTAAACGTTTTTTAGGTAAAACTCAAGCTGAAATAGAGCAAAGCTACGGCCAATTACCGTATGATTTTTGTCAGCATGATGGTGCATTAGCGATTACCACCGCGGCTGGCAACATCAGCCCAATCACCGCATCAAGCGATATTTTAAAAGCATTAAAGCAACGCGCCGAAGAAAGCTTTGCAGGGCAAGATATTTTAGGGGCCGTGATCACAGTACCTGCTTATTTTGATGATGCACAGCGCCAAAGCACCAAAGATGCTGCAGAGCTTGCTGGTATTAATGTACTGCGTTTATTAAACGAGCCAACTGCAGCCGCGGTTGCTTATGGTTTAGATTCAGGCCAAGAAGGCATTATCGCAGTTTATGATTTAGGCGGCGGTACCTTTGATATTTCAATCTTGCGTTTAAACCAAGGTGTATTTGAAGTACTGGCAACCGGTGGTGATTCAAGCCTAGGTGGTGATGATTTTGACTCATTATTAGTGGATCATTTTAAACGTGAAACCGGTGTGATGACGCTATCTCCATCAGTATTACGCTTATTTATTAATAAAGCTAAAGCTTGTAAAGAAGCACTAAGCCAATATGCTAAAGTGAATGTTGGTCTTGAGTTTGATGATGAAAAATACACGGTTGAAGTCACTCGCGAAAAGTTTGAAGAACTAGCCATGGTGCTGGTGAAAAAAACACTCCGTTCGTGTCGCCGTGCAGTTAAAGATGCTGGTATTACAAACGACGAAGTACTGCAAGTAGTTATGGTCGGCGGTTCAACCCGTATGCCAATCGTACGTAACCAAGTCGCTGAGTTTTTTAATAAAGAGCCGCTTACCTCTATTGATCCGGACCGTGTCGTTGCACTTGGTGCAGCATTACAAGCGGATGTGTTAGTGGGCAACAAGCCTGATTCAGACATGTTGTTACTTGATGTATTACCACTGTCGCTTGGCCTTGAGACTATGGGCGGCTTAGTGGAAAAGATTATTCCGCGTAATACCACTATACCTGTAGCACGAGCACAAGAGTTTACCACTTTTAAAGATGGTCAAACTGCAATGTCGCTGCATGTATTGCAAGGTGAACGAGAGCTAGTTGATGATTGCCGTTCATTGGCTAAATTTAGCTTAAAAGGTATTCCACCAATGGCAGCCGGTGCGGCGCATATTCGTGTGACCTTTAAAGTCGATGCCGATGGCTTACTTAGCGTATCTGCAATGGAAAAATCAACTGGCGTACAAGCTGAAATCCAGGTTAAACCATCGTTTGGTTTGTCAGATGACCAAGTAGCTAATATGCTTAAAGAGTCGATGACTAATGCCAAAGATGATATGCAAGCGCGTATGCTCAAAGAGCAACAAGTTGAAGCATTGCGTGTTATCGAAGCACTTTATGCATCATTAGCAACAGACAGTGCTTTACTTGCTGAACATGAATTAACTAACTTGAACGCTGAAATAGCGAAGCTAGTTACAGTTCGTGAGACAGCTACCGAGCCAAATCAAATAAAAGCAGCCATTGAGAAAGTTGATAACGCCAGCAGTAAATTTGCTGAGTTAAGAATGGATGCATCGATCAAAAAAGCACTGCAAGGGCAGTCAGTAGACAACGTTTAAAAGAGGTTAGAATGCCACAAATTATTTTTCTTCCCCATCCGGAATTATGTCCTGACGGCGCTGCAATTGATGCACCAAGTGGTGAAACAGTTCTTAATGTTGCACTTAAAAACGGTATCAGTATTCCACATGCTTGTGAAAAGTCATGTGCGTGTACCACTTGTCATTTAGTTATTCGTGAAGGTTTTGACTCACTTGATGAAAGTGACGAGCTTGAAGACGACATGCTAGATAAAGCATGGGGTTTAGAGCCTGAATCACGCCTAGGTTGCCAAGCAATAATCCGTGATGAAGACTTAATAGTTGAAATACCGAAGTACAATCTCAATATCGTTAATGAAGAGCATTGATTTAAAGCGCAGCTATAAGTTGTAAGCCTTAAGCTTTAAAGAAAACACCGCGCTCAATTTGAACGCGGTGTTTTTGTTTTAGCTTACAACTTACAGCTTAAGGCTCATAGCTACACACCGGAGGGATTTCTATGTCACATCTTATATTTACTGATTCATTTATTAACGGTGGGTTTTACTCCACTGAAAAACACTTTAGTGTTGATGATCCCGCTACACAGCAAAGCATCATCATGGTAAGTGATATCGATGATGATGGGGTTCATAAAGCCATCAACGCCGCTCACGGCGCATTTATTAAACTCAAAGCCACCAATGCCACAACGCGTAGTAATGTATTAATGCGTTGGTTTGAACTGGTTATGCAACATAAACAAACTCTTGCTGAATTAATGACTAAAGAGCAAGGTAAACCATTAAAAGAAGCCCTTGGTGAAGTTGAATATGGGGCTGGGTTTATTAAGTGGTTCGCAGAGCAAGCCAAACGTAGCTATGGTGATGTGATCCCCGCCACTGATGACAATCATCGTTTAACTAGTTTTAAACAGCCTATTGGTGTGGTTGCAGGCATAACTCCTTGGAATTTTCCAATTGCTATGGTTACCCGTAAAGTTGCACCAGCCTATGCCGCTGGGTGTAGCTTTGTACTAAAACCTTCGGAACATACACCTTTATGTGCTTTAGCATTAGCTTATTTGGCTGACCAAGCCGGTTTTGAAAAAGGCGCTTTTAATGTATTGCTCTCTGAAAACGCTAAAATGGTGGGTGAGTTACTAACTGAATCTGAACTTGTTCGTAAGTTCACTTTTACCGGTTCAACGGGCGTAGGTAAGCAATTACTTGCACAATGTGCCCCTACTATTAAGCGTACTTCAATGGAACTTGGTGGTAACGCGCCGTTTATTATTTTTGATAATGCCGATTTGGATGAAGCGGTAACGGGACTTATGGGGGCAAAATTTAGAAATGGCGGGCAAACTTGCGTCGCGGCTAACCGTATTTTTGTACAGCGTAGCGTGCTTGATCAAGTTGTCGATAAATTAGCTAAAAAAGTTACAGCACTGAAAGTCGGTAATGGGCTTGATGACGCAACAGATATAGGGCCGTTGATTTATCCTAAAGCTAAGCAAAAAGTACAAGAGTTGGTTGCAGATGCCAAAGCAAAAGGTGCGGTACAAATAGGTGATAATGTTGAGCTTGGTGGTAACTATCAAGCACCGCTGATTTTAAATGGGGTAACTGCGGAGATGGACATTTACCATCAAGAAATTTTTGGCCCGGTGGTGAGTATCATTGTATTTGATGAAGAGCCTGAAGTTTTAGCACTGGCCAACGATGTGCCTTATGGTTTAGCTGCTTATTTTTATAGCCAAGATTTGAAACAAATATACCGAGTGAGCGAAGCGTTAGAGTACGGCATGGTAGGTATTAACGAAGGGTTAATATCAAACCCCGTCGCACCGTTCGGTGGGGTTAAGCAGTCAGGTCTTGGTCGCGAAGGTGGCCACCAAGGGCTCGACGAGTACCTCGAAGAAAAATATGTGTGTATGAAAATTTAGCTTTAGAGCGGTAAGCTATAAGTTTTAAGCTGTCCGAGTGCTTTTTAAGTGTTGACATAATAATTTGCAACGCTCAAATTTTTGGCT
>NZ_JACJEV010000064.1:0-6235 GCF_014164235.1 Pseudoalteromonas sp. SG44-17
CAAAGCCCGACAAATCGAGTTTATTTTCGACAATATAACAAAGCGCATACTCAAATGTACCTGGCAATATTTGCTCAGCAAAATTGATTGGAATGAATTTATTTTGGCAGGATAAGTCAGGCTTGTAGTTGGCCATAACAATTTACCGTGGGTGAATAATATCTATTAGATCACAGTAACCCTGTGGGTTCAAGGTCAAAAAACAATCAAGTCAATTGTGTAGAACCAGTTCCTAAAAAGAGTAATTCTACAGCCTCAACGCCTTGTTAAGGTGTGAGGCACGCAATACCTAAGCCTCCGCATACCACCTAACCACTAAACTTGACGCATGGTAAAAATGCCACGCGTGCCGAATCACTCTTGAACAATTTGTTAGCTGTGTAGCTGAAGATCGCGCGAACTCCCCTGAATTTTATCAATTTGTGCCTCTGCCAGTTTTAGGAACTCTAGTACCTCGTCACACCAGTCTAAAACAGAAAAGAAGAACTCCCACCTTTCTCCCTGATATGCCCCTGAAACAGTAATATCTCCTGACCACCAAACCATTTCTTTAGGTAAGGATTTTCGGCCAATGAAATCAAGATTAAAACCATCAGCATGGATAATCTTATTACAAATAAATCGAAAGCCTTTCATCTTTTTCTTGCCATCAGCACAACTACCAGCGCCGTAGGTCGTAATTGATTTTTCTACTGGGAATTTAATTCCTTGAGAGCTCAACGCGTCGACTAAGCACCGAACCTTAACTGAAATTTCTATTAGATTATTGCTGACGATAGTTTTAGTTAATGCCGTGTAATCAGCGAGATTATAGACTTTATGATACTCATCAGACCCCATACGGTATCTTTTACAAAATTCTTCACCTGACAAAGACATTCCAACCACAACGATTAACTTTGTCTTGATTTCTTCGATACCAAAATAATGAGACATATTACTCCAAATTTTTCATTAAACAGCTAACGCCGCGAGCATGGGCTGGCAGAAGTGGCACGTAATTGCGTAAGCAATTTAAGTGACGCTTTTGACAGTCCAATGCCTTGCCTTGTTAGCTGCATTACAATTGCTGAAAAACAACAGTTTGTTTAGTTGCACCAAGAACGGTTGTGTAATTGGTGACGCCTACAAACTTTAATGGTGCGCGTGAAATGCTAGACCAAAATTGCCCCTCAATTGCAGGTAAGTTTGTAATGATGGTTATTGGTGGTAAACGTGTGCTGTAACTAGTTAACATAAGCTTACCGTCCAAGACCTGTGATACTTTGTAATCACCATCCTCAGTCCATACAAATTTATTTTGATGTTGAGCGAAGCCATTTGTTTGGAAACTATAAACTAGCTCATTGAAATTTTTCTGGTTGCTGTCAGAAAACATGGGCTCTAACCCCGTTGATTTTTTTACGGACGCAACTAATTCTGCATCCTTTTCCATTCTTTGCTTTCTGCGTTTGGCTGAATCTTTTTGTATTTGTGTGTATTTATCTTTACAAAGCGTTGGGAGGTTGAGTAGTTCTGGTGCCGACAGGTCAACTTTTTGAGAATATTTTGAAGAGCCCAAATATCTAGCAACCTGAACATTTGTGGCTTTATTAAGATATTCAGCTTCATCGTATTCTTTGGATGAGCGATAATCTTTTTCTCCATTAAAGAAAAAAGACCATTGGGGCTGATAAGCTCTTTGTCCACTGCTTTTATCTATGAATGAGAATGAATACTTTTGTTTGTTGGAGTCGCACTGTGCTGCAACTTTGATGTCGTATTCTAGGTTCTGTGATTGAATTTTATATCCAACACTTCTTCCTGTATCGAAATAATTATGGCTTAAATCCTCAGGCTTAATAGGATTGCTTGATATACAGCCAGATAAGATGATTGGGAGAGCTATGATGTATTTTCTCATCTCTTGTTCCTTTATGAGCTTAAGCAGCTAACGCCGCCAACACCGGAACCAAAAGTGTAGTAGCTTTTGTGCAATAATTTGCGAAGCAAATGCACAAAAGGTGCGGAGCTTTTGGTTTCCGAGTTCTTGGCCTTGTTATAGGTCCTTTCTAGCAATTTAAAGCTAAAATTTTTCAAAATAAACTTTACTTGCTAATAACGCTTATGAATTTCTCTAGCTGATCCTCAGAAATTATTACCCACCTTGGCTCGGACTCATTCTCTGACAACAAATATGTTGTTAACTGATAACGATCAGAATTTCCTCCAAACGACTCAACACTAGCTACAATCTCTTGCGATTTCAATTTTGCAATTTGAAATTTTTTCTCTGGTAAATCTTCATAAGACAAATTAGCATGTTTTAGATATTTAAGGGCTTTACTAAACCCTAAACTCAATCTCCTTTTTTCATCATTACTAACTGAAAGTTTGAATTTAGCACGTTCAACCCACAAATCTGTTTTATCTGTTTTCTGGGTTATTTTAAGTGAAAGCCCACCTGTTGCCGAATTCTGTCCCTGCATACTCATACTTAATTTAATTACTTTAATTTCATTGGTTTCCCCACTCAATGAAGAAACAACTTTATTCTTTAAAGAGAGAACTTCTATAATCGCGTCAACTTCGGCCAGATTAAGCCTATGTTCAACCCATGTAGCCGAATTATAGACAGGTTTTGTAAATAATGAATAGTATCCAAGCTCCCCTCCTGAATGTGTCACGATATTCACTATCAGTTTTCCACCGACCTGCCCAACTCTAAATTTTCCAGCCTGTTTAGAATATCGAGCGTGTTTTGCATCAGCCTTGCCTTTAGTTAGAATTCCAACAAATTGCTCAACCTCACCAACAGAAAATAAATATGAACTACTGTATGTCTCAGTTGATAACTCGGTAAACCCCGCCTCATCGAATTTGATAATTAGCTTGTCAGGTGTAGTCGTTCTATATCTATTAAGATATACCGGTACACTCATAGAAAATTCGACAGCCTTTAATTCAATTCCATTTACAATACTACTACCTTCCGTAATCTGATACTTGTCTGAGGCAAAAAGCTCCGTTGACATAATTACCAAAGCAAGAATTAAACCCATTCTGAATTTATTAGATATCATGTACTCTCCTACATAGACCTATAACACTTTTGATAAGCGGTTTGGCACCGCTTTTGTGGCAAATCCGTCTTCATCATTTTGTTATTTCTCGCTATCGATATAGCCATAAAGTGGGTCAACCGTCATGAAATTAGGAAATTTAATTGGCTCTACAATCATTAGATTTTGTGAGCTAATAAATACTACATATGTCTCAGTGCTCGGGCCACTTGAATATGAATAAAGTGTAGTGCCCTCTGGTAAAAGGCCAACTTGATCTGGAGTCGCTTGCAATGTTAGTGGCTGGGTTAGCTTTACTGGACTAGATTCCAGTAGTTGCATTCGTGTCCAAAAACTCCCGAATAAAAAACACAAAGTTCCAAATACTAATATCAAAACCACTTTAAATATTTTCATAAACCTCTAGAGAAATAACATTTTAGTATTTATGCGACACGCAGTTTGTGTTGCATAATCGCTTGTTGGACTGAGGCGCTACCTGCTCGGTGTGTCAGAGTTGGTGTTACTTATGCTATGGGAATTTGCTTTTTATGGCCTAAGCGATATCAAGCCAACTTTACTGGCGTGTCTATCGTATCTAAGCTATCCCTGCGTTACTCAGCGTTTATTATGTATCCATTAAACCTAATGTTTAACCGTTAAGCAATTATATTTTTCGTACGCACAGCCGTTACTGACCTGAGCAGTTAAGCAGGTTAACTAGTTGATTTGATGCAGCAAGCTAGGCCGCTAACTCGTTCGAACTATTTCATTCGTCGCAATACCTGAGGTTATCACTCCAATAAACCGTAATATGCCAACCTTACACCGCTGGCAAGGCCATTGCGGTATCAATGGTTCTTTTTCTGCCTTTGGTTTCACCAGTTTACATGTGCGTGGCGCGTGAGCCCTTATCAGGGCTAACTTTCGCTTACGACACGCATTAGCTAAAAAACCATAGTGGCGAATGCGCATAAACCCTTTCGGCAATACATGTTGTAAGTAGCGCCGTAAAAATTCATCACAACTCAGTGTCATTACTTTATCGCGGTTGTTATCTGCATAATCGCGATATTTAAAGCTCACTGACTGCTCATTCACTGACACTAATCGTGATTCTGACATCACGCCTTTTCGGGTATAACGAGCAAGGTAACTAACTAGCTTTTCACTGTACGTTAAACAGGCTTTGCTATACACGCACCATTTGGTTGGCGTGTTTATCTTCGCGAATGAACTATCGCATTCATTGAGCGCCGCCAGCATTTTTCCTCTAAAGACTGTTGATAACGCTTTTACGGGGTATAAATAGCCTTTTTCTATTTCATGCCAGTGCGTTTTTTCAAGTGCACCTGCGGGTATCAAACAATGCAAGTGGATATGCTGACTTAAGTTCTGCCCCCATGTATGCAGTACGCTTGTCATGCCTAACTGGCCATGCATCTTTCGTTTCGCAAATTTACACAGCGTTTGCCATACGGCTTTAAACAAACACTGGTACAACACACTTGGGTTATAGTGAGCAATGATATTCAACTCATGAGGGAGCGTAAAAACAAGGTGGAAATACCGACACGGTAATAAATCCTCTTGCTGTCTTCGCACCCACTTAGCCGTGGCCATGCCTTGGCAACGCGGACAGTGACGGTCTCGACAACTACACCCAATCTGCTGCGACTCCCCACAGCTATCACATTGCCATGCTTGATAACCGAGCTGACCTGTTCTGCATGATTGAAGGTGCTGACAGACACGCAGTTGTTGATAGCTCATCGTATGATGTTGCCGATAATTCTCAAGATTTGAGTTTAAAATATCAGCGAGGTGCAAAGCGCTCATTGTTTACTCCAACTCGCAAGCAAATCAATGCCGCCATGCCCTAACTCAGGTAACCAGTGTAAGTAACTTTGTGTCGTTTTAATATCACTATGACCAAGCTGATGTTGCAATTGATGAAGTGGCATTCCTGATTCAAGTTGATGTGTTGCATAAGCATGGCGTAGTGCATGTGGATTACAGTGTTTTAAACCACACGCTTGTGCGTGTTTTCTCAATGGCTTCCTGAAGGTCGATGCTGACATAGGTTTATTCATTAACAATCGCGAGTAAAACATCCAACCCGTTGGGTGATACATTTTCCAGTAACTGCGTAATTGGTTTAGTACGCTATCTGAAACTACAACATACCGTGACTTATCCCCTTTACCTTGTTCAATTAAAATGGTTTTACGCTGGCCATCGATGTCTTGCACTTTGATACGTAACAATTCGCCAATACGTAAACCGCACCCATAGCAAACCACTATTAACGTTTTTAGTCGCATATCATCCGTACAGCTTTCTATCAGCCCCCGCATATCATCACGTGATAAATAGGTAGGTGCGCGCGACTTCGCTTTTGGCAGTGCAATATCTAAGTTCAATGGCCGATGTAAAATATTCTTAAACAAGAACCAAATACTGTTTATCTGTACTTTTTGGCTTGCTCTAGAAAGTTTACGAATAGCAGGATCGTTAAAAAAGGTATTCAGTTCTTGATCGGTAATTAAATCGAGTGGCTTATCAAAATAATGACTCAGTTTAAGTAAATGCTCGCAATAACTTTTACATGTAAGTTGCGAATAACCTCGATAGGCTATTTCTGTTTTGACTTGTTCTATGAGTGGGTTCATGACTTACCTCCAAGTTATGGGATAACCCCAAGGTAAGTGTGGCTCAAATGGTCAGAATAGGATCTCCGCGTAGCGGCTTAGTTCAACAATTTAATAGTGCGCTCATCGCGCATATCTCTGCCGACTTAACGCTCACTTTTCCATATTATATAGTTTTAACAAATTACCTAAGGTATTACTATCACTAAGTTTTCTAAAACTTTTAAGTAAAGTTAAATGGAACAATATGCGCGCGTCGCTCATTTTCATGAATATATGCGCAAAGAGTAGTTTAACCAATCAACTAACTCTTGTGTTTAGCCAACCTCAATGACCGGTTATCGCTCATATCTGTCAGATAAATCTAAACCTATTAGTCAAAACTGTAAGATCTGGTATGAGCTAATTCACTCAGACTTGTTAACACCAAGCGACTTTGTCGTATCTTAATTACCAAGCGATTCTGTCGTAATCGCTAATTACCAAGGGAATTTGTCGGTCACTTTTTTACGTGTCTGTTAGTGTTTTGTTTTTGGAATACTA
>NZ_JACJEV010000065.1:0-5973 GCF_014164235.1 Pseudoalteromonas sp. SG44-17
TTCTATGAATTGGCGGCCAGACTGTTTGGCGTTTAGCTCAAAGTAATGTTCACTGGCAAGGGTTTGTAAAATAACTTTTGGCTCATTGTCGTCATCATCAAATAGTAGTTCGTTGTGGGCTGCGGGGGAATTATGTCGCGGGGTAAACCCGCTGCTACGAATGCGTAGACTCGAATTTACTTGTGCAAAAATGAAAGGCAGGGCACTAATCAGCGGCTGTATTAGCGCTTAGCCTAACAACATCCATGTTGTTAAAGAGCGGGTAAATCAGTATTGTTTAATAAGTTTGCTGTGCAGTGATAACGCCATCATCGGTATTATCACGCTCAAAGTTGAGATTAAATTGGCCTTGGTGATTAATGGTAAAAATAGCCCGCGTCCATTTTTCTGGTTGGTGCTTTGTGGCTTTATCAAATACTTGTTTGAATAAATCGACTATCTCGTCTGTCACGGTAATCGGCTGTTCGCTTTTATCAGCAGCAGTTTGATAATGCGCTTTGCATTGAAGTACGTTTTCATCTTCGCAATTTAAAATGAGTTGTGCTTCAAGCCACGGCTCTTTTATTTGCTGATAAAGGTACTGACCGAGTTGTTGTGGGATGTTTTTTATTTCAGGTTGCATGTGCTGTCCTTAGCGTTTTCTATATAATTAATTATTGCTCAATGAGAACGACGATTGATTTACCTTGCTCAGCTGCATCTCTAAAGGTTACAAAGTATTTATCTCGAACTAGCTCATAGGCTTCGGGGTTTACTTCATCGACTCCATCTTTTTCAATTTCAGCGATAATGTGCTGCCCCTCTAAGCTATCAATATCGAAGCTATATTCTTGTTGCATTATGTCATATAAATCTCTCACCATATCGGCTGGGAAAAAGCCGAAAGTGCCGCTAATGTCAGCGTCAGGCGGAAGCAGCTTATGGGGAAAAAAATTGAAGCTAGCAATCAGTAATAAACGGCTATTACCTGCGATAGCGTCCCATAATTGCAGTGCGGGTTCAAAACCGCGCAGATTTATTTCGATTGACTGCCAATGAATTGCTTCTTCTTGAGTAATTTCAAGTAATTGTTGGTATTTACTTTCATCATCACCGTCAAGCGTAGTAGGGTAACTATCTTCGTCAATAAGTGATAAGTGAATTAAACTGCTCATAGATAATAGGCTCGTGTTGTGTGATTATCGAAACTAATCAATTAAAAATAAAGGTAAATAAAGTGAATCAGTTTGGCATTGCCAACCATGTATATCTTTGCCCAATTTAGCCATGGTTAGGGCGTTTAAACAAATAAATCCTTCTATCATGTCTTTGTAGTCTCCAAACTTACATTCATCAGTGTGCCAAGCCACAGCCTTGTCAATTGATGACTGCCATAATGCCTTATCACCTGAAACAAGCCCACTAATGGCTTGTGATAATGGGAGGATATATTGCTGCACGTTTTTGTCTTTGGTAGTTTTAGCTTCACTTAGCGCTGCATCTATATCTGATTGAGCGGGTGTTTGACCTGTGCCTATTTGCATTAGAAGGTGGTCGTAAAGATAACATGCTTGATTGATAATATTGCCTTTCGGTAATGACCAGTTACTGTTACTTAATTTCTCAATAATGTCTGGCTCAGCAAACAGTATGACAATATTGAGCTCTTGTTGTATAGTCCAATCATTATTGTGGGTTTTTAATTCAGGATCAAATCCACGTAAAAAAGCATAAGGAGCTGTTTTTTTCAGGTTAGGTTTAACTTCATCGAAATTTTCAAGCCAATAATTTAAATAAGCCAATTCAATATATTTACCTGTTACTACAAAGGTTGCCTGCTGTCTATCATATGAACTCAAATTTAAGTCGTGTATTTGTGGCTCCCGCTTTGCTAATACTTTTGGAGCGCGTTTAAAAACACGTTCATAATCTTCTTCAAATTTATTTAACTTTAACATTTCTACTTTCTCTAAGGTA
This sequence comes from Pseudoalteromonas sp. SG44-17, assembly GCF_014164235.1. Lineage (NCBI taxonomy): Bacteria > Pseudomonadati > Pseudomonadota > Gammaproteobacteria > Alteromonadales > Pseudoalteromonadaceae > Pseudoalteromonas > Pseudoalteromonas sp. SG44-17. The sequence continues at coordinate 1,957 of NZ_JACJEV010000065.1, forward strand.
AAGGTTGTAATTTTGCACCAACTACGTTGCTATGTTCTTCAACTGCTTCAATCACCAATTTTTTAATATCTGGCTCTTGATCTTCTATTGCATCTAACAAATCTTGCCCAAGTTGGTTTCGTTCTGGATACTTTTTAGAGTTTTTCATAGCTTGCATATTAGCTTTTATCCATTTATCAGACATCTGCTTCCCTTTGGTACTTGTTTCTTGTAGCTTAGCACCAGGCCCTTTGGCTTCAACTATAAAATATTCGAGTACATTGCCGTCTTTATCACGCTTTGCCCAAATTTGGTCGACACCGGGGCCTGGGCCAAAGCCAAGCTCCATTTGTGCAGGAGGAGGCGGTTTAGAAAAGTGTTTTTCCATATAGGCACTTGCTGCACGTTCACCTTTAACCTCAGTAAGCTTCGCTTTAAATGCGCCAATACGTCGATTTGGATCGCCATTTTCAATCGCTTTTGCTAGTTTTTTCTTATAAAGAGCTTCGTACTCTGCTAAGTTTTTATAATGGGCATCAAGAGCTGGGTTTCTGACTCGCTTAAGCGCTGCAGCCCCCTTTAAATCATTCCCTTTCGGCGGCTTTAATTCATTGGCTACCGTCTTCTTCGGTTTGCCCACTACACCCGTGCTTGCCGGTGGCTCAAACTCATCGAGGGCTTTGTTTACGCGATTGCCAATTTCATTTGCGGCATTTTTTACCCCTTGGTCTATTTGCGGGGTGACTTCATCAAGCTGTTTGACCATGGCTTGCATGCCGTCAATGGCCGAGTCTGGCAGTAGGAGGTCGTATTTCCAGCTGGTTGAAATGTCATTAAGAGTATCTCTAAAGCTTTTAATAATTGCTTTTACTTCAATGGCGGCTTGTTTGCCTAAATCCTGCCAGTTTATCTCCCGTAAGTATTTTACTGGGTCGCCTTTGGCTACTTTCGTTGGGTATAAAGCCGGAACACTGCAATAGCGGCTTCCATGGACTCACCGCTGTTTTTAATCACGACTTTACCCGCACCTTTTACAGCAGAGTATTAAAGCGTTTATGGAGTAAAAGCTAATGAAAGGCTAGGACGCTAGTCTTTAAAAAACTGTAGCGTCTAGCCTTGCAACATCCATGTTGTTAAAGAGCGGGTTTATTTATACGTTCAGTTTATTCTGGTTTTGGTGGGTTTACATTGATTAACCAATCAGGAATATACTCATTTTCAACGCTGAGCTGATAGCCTTTGACTTCTTTGGCGATAACGGCCATTGCTATAAGGGGAATCGCTAAACCTCCTCTACGGCTGCCCAAGCGCTCTTCATCACTGTAATATTCTTGGTGCAGTAACAAGGCTTTTTCCATGGCGCTATTGTAGGCTTGCTCACCGTCTTCGGTGAAAATCGCTTCGATAACAGAGACCAACGGCCACTTGAGGCGGCTGGCATATAAATACGCTTCATCAATAGGGTAATCATCCGGATTTGAGGTGACATACGCTTGCTCAAGCAGGTGCGCTAAGTCGGCGCTTGGGGCGAACAGTCCTTTGAGCAAATCAGCTAAGGCATAATCAAACGGTTTGAGTTGATTGCCGTAATTAGAGTTTACAAACACCTCATTGTCGATGGTGGTTAAAAAATCTATGGCCTCTTGGTTGCGTACGATAATCGCGGCATATAAAGCAAGTAGCCAAACAGGGTGCTCTGCGTTTTCAGGGTTTTTCTTGCCAATCACCTCTAGGTATTCATCGTCATAAAAAAATGGAAAGGCTTGACCATCATTGGCGTTACTTTGGAAAATACCGAGGCCTAATTGTGATGCGCGTAACAAGTAAAGCCAGGCATGGTAGCTATTAGGGTTTTCAATGGCTTCCATTGGAAAGGTGTCTATCAGGTTGCGCTTAAAATGATTGTGTAGCCCATGACTGGGATCTTCTTGAATACGGCCAAGCCCCCCCTCTTGCAACCTATTGTATAATTTGATTGCTCTTTCATAGCTTCTTTGTGCAAAGCTGTAATGGCTTTTAATCATTTAAAATAACTCCTTAAAATCCGATATCAAAAATAGACACATCAATGGTCTCGATTAAGCCATTGTCATTGGCCTTTTGTTGTATGCCAATATACTCTAGGGCTTTGTTCTCTTTTGCAATTTCTAACTCATCCAGCATATCTTCAATGCCTTCAACCTGCTCAGTAAACGCTTCTTCGCCGACTTTACCATAGCGAGGGTCTTTTGTGAGTGTATCTAGTTTAGTTGTGTAATTATCAATCACTGAATCCATGTACTTGGCAGAGCCTTGCTGTGCACGTTCCTCTCCAGCTATTCTGCTACCCCATGTTGCATTACCGCCTTTGGCTTCCATGATAAGGACTTTACCATCGTCAGTGACATACACTTGGTCAAATTCACCTTGTTTGCCTTTGTTGTCGGGTATTTTGGTGGTTAACGATTCGGCGTTAGGGTAGTTTTGCTGTACATAAATACGGGCGGCTTCTTCACCTAAGTCTTCACTGGCCAGTCGCATGGCTTTTTGTGCATCTTTTAATGCATCAGCGTCGCCTGCCAGTAATGCAGCGTCACGTTGTGCAACGGCTTTATTACGTGCTGTTTCGAGTGTTTTTAAACGCTTTCTTGCTGCTGAGTCTAAGTTGCTGTGTTTAATTTTAAGTTTTTGTGAAATGGTGTTAAACACATCGATTTGGTCAGATACAGTAACTAACGCGCCATTTTCATAACGCAGTTTCGGTGGTTTACTCCCATCTATGCGCTGTATGATAACTTTACCGTCTGCATTGGTGTATGCACGGTAGTTGCCACGAATATCATCGGGAAGATTCTCTAATAAATAGTCAGCATGGGCTTTGGCTGACACCTGCGTGGTTACGCCTCGGTTGGTACCTGGTTGTAATGTCGCATCGGGTTTGTCAATGTGCTCAATTAATTTAGGTTGCTCAGGCGACACGGTATGCGAGGTGGTTTTGTTAAGTTGCTTGCGTTTGAGTATGTCGGCCATCTCGACTAATGAGCGATTCGCATTGACGAGATGCTTGGATTTACTTGCCGCAGAGGCTGCGGCTCCCGCACCGCCCGTTAACAGCGCTAATAATATCTCAAACGCCATAACACCGGTTAAACGTTGTTTATCAACGTAGGAATGCGCTTCAATATAGTCATACGGGAAGCGCGCTAATGCACTGCGGGTGTCTGCATCGTCCATTAAGGCAAGTAATAACTCAAACGCCTGTGATAATGCGCTGGTCGTTTTTTGGCTAAAGGCTAAAATGGTTTCAAGTTCTTGTTTAACCGCGTGTTTATCACCACTTGCAACGGCGTCAATCATCCTAAAACAGGCCGAATACACACTGATATTGATATCAATCCCCAGTACGACTAAATCAGCGATACCCGTTACAAGGGATTTAGCGCCTTGATACAGACCCGTTGCTCTTGCGCCGGTTTCAATCATCCATTGGGTAAAAAAGTCTTCTTGCTCAAAAATGGCATCCCCAATCGCGGCTTGCCTGCGAATTTCATCAAGCATGGAGGTAAGGTGTTGATTGAATTCTTTGCGCAATAGAATAAGGCGTTGCTCATCGGCTTGGGTGGTTGCTGATAATGTCACTTGGCTTTTACCTTGTGGTAAATTAGCCAAGGTTGCTACGCCATTCGCCAGGGTGCCGGTGTGTTCAACACCATCATTATCAATAATATGGTAGTCAACACCTTCAATGGCAGAGCCATCATCGTAGAAGTATTCAAGTTCAAGCTGAGCGAGTGAGCCTGCAGATAGCGTATTGTCACTTAAATCAAACGCGGTGATTTGACTAATACTCGCAGGACTTGAGGCACTTGGGCTACTGGCTGTTTGCGGGCTTTCTATATCGTAATCAACTGGCCCATCAAAGGTGACAATGTTGCTGTCGAGGGTGAGTATATTGGTAGCGATGATGGTGGCGTTGCCTTGGCTATCGAGTTTAATTTCGCCGCCGGCGTTATGAATGATTAAATCGCCTTGCCCAGAGCCTGTGATGTTAATTGACTT
>NZ_JACJEV010000066.1:0-5262 GCF_014164235.1 Pseudoalteromonas sp. SG44-17
TTATATCAACGGATATTACAACAATGTTAGACCACATCATTATAATGCAGGTTTAGCACCAAATGAATCTGAGGTTAGATACCAAGATTCTAAAACTGTGGCCAAAATTAGTTGACCACTACAAAGTGCTATTTCGCTAAAAAATTGGGTTATCTGCTCATCAGTTAGATCTTCATCATATAGCTCATCAAATATTTCTTCTATTTTTTCATTGATGTCGTTAAATGCCTCATATTCGTAAAAAATATTATTCCACTCAGATACAGAGTATTTGATTATTAGCCAATCGCTTTCAGGAAATTTTTCTTTTTTCTTTTCCAAATAATCATTAGAGTTCCAAGAAAAGCCAAATGCACTAAAGCCTGAATCACAATGAATAGCTATTGAATTTATATCTTTATACTTGTGAATCAACTTGTTCAAGAGCGCTTTATAAATATCACTTAGATCTTCGACAAGTTGATTTTTTTCTTGTTCAAGATCCATATTGTTCTGCCTTTCGATATTGTTGCCCATTGTTCTAATACTTTATGTATTCTTTAATATTAACAATTTATCTTTTAACAATAAAATCTGGCAGTTGTTTTTCCACAGTTCATAATAGCTACTTAAATTTATTTTAATTTCAAGTAAAGGTGCAGCAATGTACCAACTTAAATAATAGTCATTGTCAATTCCATACAAGGCTTCAAAAAACGCAAATGTTACTTCATTATCATTTCTTTTTGAGTCTCTAATTAAATCTCCAAACTCATCAAAAAGCCAATAATGTGGAATATCGTCATCTATGTGAGACTCGAACTCAGTAGGCGTTACAAATTTAATTTCAAAATTATCTGTTGCACTTCGGAGTTCATCATCCAGATTTTCTAATAAATTAACTTGTTCTAATATAAAGTCTTTGGCATGAGATACGATTGCTTCATCGCTAATATTGGCTCTTCCTTTGACGTCTTTAATTGATAAAACGTTCTCTATTACTTGAGTTAGCTTCTCTTGTTCAGGAAGAAATTGTGTTATCTGATTAACGTTATTAATTATTCCTTCCTCATGAAATATATAAGTGAAATGGGACTTATCAAATTCTTGTGTACCTTGACAAAAGCATTTCCAATCTTTAATTAAATTATCCATAAGTTCTCACTATTTTATTTAGGTAATACTGAAGGATCTATTTTCCATCTAGTAATTAAAGTTTCTAACTGTGTATGAAATTGATCTAGAGATTGACTATTGTCAATTATTTCTAGTAATTCTTTGTGAAAGGTTCCAGACCCTTTTTTTCCATGCATACCTAGGGTGCTACTGTTAGGTACTTTCCATTTCAACTCAGATATTTTTGTTCTAACCCGCTTTATTTCTTCCATAGGGAGGCCCCATTCTTTAAATTTTGGTGTTCTAGCGACCATATACCATTCGTGGTAGCCACCGGGCTTTCTAATCCGAGACTCAATACTCTCGCGAATACTTTTATCATCCCAAAGTAACCGCATTTCCTCTAAAGACAAATTATTATACCATTCATTAAATTTATTATTTCTTATAGAAGGAACTTTACCATTTACTAATAATTCATCAATGGATCTATTGGCTACCTTAGCCCCCTTTAAATCATTCCCTTTCGGCGGCTTTAATTCATTGGCTACCGTCTTCTTCGGTTTGCCCACTACACCCGTGCTTGCCGGTGGCTCAAACTCATCGAGGGCTTTATTTACGCGATTGCCAATTTCTTGCGCTGCGTTTCTTACCCCTTGGTCAATTTGGGGGGTGACTTCATCAAGCTGTTTGACCATAGCTTGCATGCCGTCAATGGCCGAGTCTGGCAGTAGGAGGTCGTATTTCCAGCTGGTTGAAATGTCATTAAGAGTATCTCTAAAGCTTTTAATAACTGCTTTGACTTCACTGGCGGCTTGTTTGCCTAAGTCTTGCCAGTTTATTTCGCGTAAGTATTTTACTGGGTCGCCTTTGGCTACTTTCGTTGGGTAAAGAGCCGGAATACTGCAATAGCGGCTTCCATGGACTCACCGCTGTTTTTAATCACGACTTTACCCACGCCTTTTACAGCAGAGTATTAAAGCGTTTATGGAGTAAAAGCTAATGAAAGGCTAGGGCGCTAATCTTAAAAGATTCTAGCGCCTAGCCTAACAACATCCATGTTGTTAAAGAGCGGGTAAATCAATATTGTTTAATAAGTTTGCTGTGCAGTGATAACGTCATCATCATTATTATCACGCTCAAAGTTCAGGTTGAACTGACCTTGCCGTGTAATAGTAAAAATGGCGCGCGTCCAGTTTTCTGGTTGGTGTTTAGTGGCATTCTCAAAAAGGGTGTTGAATAAATCGACTATCTCGTCTGTCACGGTAATCGGCTGTTCGCTAGAGTCATCGGCTTTTTTAAAGTGAGCTTGGCATTCAAGTAAACCTTTATCTTCACAATTTAAAATAAGTTGTGCTTCAAGCCACGGCTCTTTTATTTGCTGATAAAGGTACTGACCTAGGTGATGCGAGATGTTTTTTATGTCTGGTTGCATGTGCTGTCCTTAGCCATAGATAAATTGAATCTATTAGTGATCATAACTTTCAATTTCATCAGCCAGCTCTTGATCCCATTCAAAATCAATATTGAAGTCGCCTGATGGCTCAAGTGTAAAGGTAGCCTTATTCCATTTAATTTCTGGGTTATCTGACATTATCGTAGAGAGACTTTGGAACTCTTTAAATAAGTAATACCCTGATTCTAAATCAAAGCTTTTATCCTCAAAATTTGTATATGTTGCATCAAACTCAGCAGCATCACCAAAAAACTCAACCTCAACCTTGCACTCTTTCCAATCAGCAGTGATTTGCTGTACTAGATATTCTGCAATATTCTCGTAAATATTATCAACATTATTCATTATAATTAACCCCCTATAGCAATAAAAAATTACTTTGATGGAGTTGTTTTAATTATTGAATCCAAGAAAGCATCATTAGCTAGCTTTAGCTTTGTTAGGTCATAATTCGTCGTCATTTTCTTCTAGGATAGCTAAAAACTCATGGAAATTTACGCTAATATTTCTTATTGCTTTATCACCATCTTCGAGTTGTGAAGAGATAATAAATATAACTTCGGGCTCAGTCAGTTTATGACGAAAATCAAAAGCGATTAAATTTGAATCAAAAGTTATAGCGATAGGCACTATTTTATTCGATAAAAATTCATCTATTTCTTCTTTTTGTTCGGAGATGCTATAAATGTCAAAATTATCATCTATTAACTCTTGGCAATGAAGGAAGTGTGCGATTGAGCTTTGCCCTTTCCCTACTTTAAAAGATGAATAAAATGGCTTATCTCCAAAGTGTAATTCTATGAAGTTTAAAAACTCTGACGGGAATTTAATCTGAAGTTCGCATTCAAGTTCCTTTAAGTAATCGGGATTGTAAGTTGGCTTATTTTCTTCCCACAAATACGGTTCACATTTTAACATAATTAATACCCTCCTCCCCAAATAGACATACCACCAGTATGCCTAAAAGTGTCATGTGTTGTTCTATCAATAAGCTGCATTCTGCCAGTATCTTGATGATGATGCCATGTTAAACCCTTTGCTGGATCTTTCGATGGTGGTTTTTTCATAATATGTACTACTTGTTCATTACTTAATCCTAGCGTCTTGGCTAAACTTGGGTTTCTTTCTAATTGCATAGCAAGATTTTTATTTGCTGCTTTAAAATGTTCAGTAGCTTTACCCGAAGTTATATGACGATCAGGTATGTGGGTATCAAATTTACTGTCAAATATGGGGAAACCATTCGAATCATACTGTAATTTCTTGCCTTTTCGATGTAAGTACCCATTTTCATCCAGGTTATTCTTATTTCTAATTGTAATTGCATCAGAGGGTTGTCCACCAATAGGGATAACTTTCCCATCTGGAGTTAATTTAGGTTTTCTGGCAAGATCATTTATTTTATCCAAACTATTAGGGTCAATAGCGGTGTTTCTGTTAACCGTTTTAGCCCCCTTTAAATCATTCCCTTTCGGCGGCTCAAGCTCATTGGCTACCGTCTTCTTCGGTTTGCCCACTACACCCGTGCTTGCCGGTGGCTCAAATTCATCGAGGGCTTTGTTTACGCGATTGCCAATTTCGTTTGCGGCGTTTTTAACGCCTTGGTCTATTTTTGGGGTGACTTCATCAAGTCGTTTGACCATGGCTTGCATGCCGTCAATGGCCGAGTCTGGCAGTAGGAGGTCGTATTTCCAGCTGGTTGAAATGTCATTAAGAGTATCTCTAAAGCTTTTAATAATTGCTTTGACTTCACTGGCGGCTTGTTTGCCTAAGTCTTGCCATTTTATCTCCCGTAAGTATTTTACTGGGTCGCCTTTGCCTATCTTGCGTAGCACTGCAATAGCGGCTTCCATTGACTCACCACTATTTTTAATTACAACTTTACCCACGCCTTTTACAGCAGAGCCTAATAATGGAACCAAACCAATGGCGGTTAGGGTAAAGGCTATCCAACCGTCGCTGTCATTGGCTTTGTCATCATCGGTGAGTAACACGGTATTTGCACAAATATCACGAATATCCATGATTTGGTCAACCACCGGTATCATCGAGATAATTGTACCCACAACGATTTGTGATGTACTCGGGTTTCTATTAAAGTCACCTTGCAGTGTGCCCCATAACCAATCGCCTGCTTGGTTGGCTAAATTGCCAGCCTCTTCCAGTTTTGCAGTGTTACCGCTATTGATCATGTGCACAGCATCGGCGGTGGTTATTTGCCCATACAACGGGTTTGGTGTGGTGTTATCTTCAGGCTGAAAATCGCGACTGTCTTCGCCGTATTTAACACTGAACTGACCGCTGGGAATATTGCTGAGTTGTGCTTGTCCACTGTCATCTAGTTGCCCGGTCGCTTGCGTTCCATCATCAAAGGTAATGGTGTAGGGCGCATTTTTTACCGGGCTGCCGTCTTGGTAAACGTATTCTAAATCGACCACACTGGCGGTAGTTGCAGCAACGCCTGCATCATTTATGGTTACATCATTAATACGGCTAATACTCGCAGGACTTGAGGCACTTGGGCTACTGGCTGTTTGCGGGCTTTCTATATCGTAATCAACTGGTCCATCAAAGGTCACTATGTTACTGTCGAGGGTGAGTATATTGGTAGCGATGATGGTGGCGTTGCCTTGGCTATCGAGTTTAATTTCGCCGCCGGCGTTATGAATGATTAAATCGCCTTGCCCAGAGCCTGTGATGTTAATTGACTT
>NZ_JACJEV010000067.1:0-4735 GCF_014164235.1 Pseudoalteromonas sp. SG44-17
TAGAACCTAGAACCTAGAACCTAGAACACTAAATTAACAAAAAAGTTAACTGCTTGCACAGTAAACGTGCAACCAACCTTGCGAAGCAAAGGTAGCCATGCTTTAATTAGCCAACAAAAAATAACAGCAATATATTTAAAAATAAGCTGAAAGTTTTAGAATTTAATATTATTTTGGGAATAAACAATGGCGCTAAGCTGTAAAACACTTGTAGCATCACTCACGTTGCTAACAATGACAGGTTGTACAATCATCCCCGGTAGCCATTTCGAAGGAATCGAATCGGGTGAACAAACAAAAAACCTTGAACAAGACCTTGAAAAAGTAAATATTCAAATTATTGACTCATCTTTAATTTATCAGCAAAACCAATCGCGTAAAAAAACTAAGCCACCTTCGAGCCTTGATGGTTTAAATGTTAGTGATTACGAATACATACTCGGTGTAGGTGATGTACTTACCATTGGTGTATGGGATCACCCAGAATTAACCATACCAGCAGCTGTACAACGTACCGCAGAGTTTGATGGCTTCCGCGTGCAAGCAGACGGTACCATTACTTACGCCTATGCACCCAATATTCAGGCTGCAGGCAAAACAGTACAACAAGTACATAGCGAATTGGTTAAGCGTTTAAGTCGAGTGATTGAAGACCCGCAAGTTGATATAAAAGTGGTTGGTTTTCGTAGCCAAAAAGCGTATGTCACTGGTGAAGTAACTAAGCCTGGTGTATACCCAGTAACCGAAATTCCACTCACATTGATTGACGCCTTGAACCAAGCAGGTGGTTTAACTGCAGCTGCCGATTGGCGCACGGTTACCTTTACCCGCGGCGATAAAACTGAAGTTATTAAACTTGATGATTTTTATGCACATGGCGATATTTCGCAAAACCGTTTGTTACAACATGGCGATATAGTGCATGTAAACCGGAATGATTTACAGCGTGTTTTTGTATTAGGTGATGTTAAAAAAGCAGGCTCTGTTGATGTGAACCGTTATGGTTTAAACCTTGCAGAGGCACTAAGTAATTCAGGTGGTTTAAACGAAAACACCGCCGATGCTAACGGCGTGTTTGTACTGCGTAAACGTAACCTTGAAACTGATGGTGTTATTGCCGATGTATATCAGTTGCACGCAAAAAATGTTGCAGCACTAGTGTTAGCAGAGCAATTTGAATTGCAACCACACGATATTGTATATGTAACATCGGCACCGCTTGCTCGCTGGAACCGTGTAATAAGTTTGTTATTACCGTCAATCGCGACAGTTGATTCAATTGATGGCTTAACAGCAACAAACTAAGGATAACGATGTTTGATTCTATCTTAGTGGTGTGCGCTGGTAATATATGCCGCAGTCCAACCGCTGAATACGTATTAAAGAGTAAGCTAGCCGGTAAAAATGTTAAAGTATCTTCTGCGGGTTTAACGGCGCTAGAAGGTAAAGCCGCTGATGCAACAGCAAAGCAGATTGCTGCAACTAATGGTATAAATATGGATGAGCACCAAGGTCGGCAGTTAACATCAAGCCTGGTTGCGCAAAATAGCGTTATTTTAGTGATGGAGCAACGCCACTTAACTGACCTGTGTAGCCGCTACCCAGAAGCGCGCGGTAAAACCTTTTTACTCGGTAAATGGTTAGGCGATAAAGAAGTGCCAGATCCATATCGGCAGAGTCTTGAAGCGTTTCAACACGTTTATGCATTAATCGACAGCGCCTGTAGCGCTTGGCAAAAGTATTTATAAGGATAGGCTAGTACATGAATGCTCAGCCCACTGCGTTAGCAGCAAACAAACAAAATAGACCAGACACACAAGCAAGCCAAGAAATAGACTTAATGGCACTGTTAGGCGCTTTGATAGATCGTAAATATTTTATAATCGCCTTAACAGCCGTGTTTATGGTTGTGGGTGTAATTTACGCGGTATTCTCAACCCCGATATACCAAGCTACTGCGATGATCCAAGTAGAAGAAAGCGGTGGCTCAGTGCCAGGTTTTGACGACATGGCAGGCATGTTTGAAAGTACCTCAGCTGCGGTAACAGAGATCGAACTACTTAAATCACGCTCAGTAATTGGTGAAGCAGTAGACACACTAAAGCTTGATCTAATAGCAGAGCCAAAATTATTCCCGTTTATAGGCAGCCGTGCTTTTCGTAAATTCAGCCCAATGAATGAAGGTGAGCTTGCCGAGCCTAGTTTTGGTGCTAGTTCATACGCTTGGGGTGGTGAGAGTATTGATGTATTTAGGTTTGATGTACCACGATCTGCTGTAGGTAGCGAGTTTACACTTGTAGCGCAAGAAAATAATTCTGTGGCATTATTAAATGACGAAGGCGAACAAATATTAACTGGTAAAGTTGGCCAAGAATTAACCAGCGGTAAATTTAACTTAACGATACGTGGTCTAAATGCCCGTGTCGGTACAGAGTTTAGCATTATACGTAAAGACCGTTTAAATACTATTTTAGATTTACAAGCTGCGATTGGTGCTAGCGAAAAAGGTAAAGACTCAGGTATTATTAATTTGAGCCTGCAGAGCGAAAAGCCACATTATGCTGAAAAAGTACTTGATAAAGTAGCGGCTATTTATGTACGTCGTAACGTAGAGCGTAATTCAGCCGAAGCACAAAAATCCCTTGAGTTTTTAGAAGTACAATTACCAGAGATTAAAAAGCAGTTAGAGTTTGCCGAGCAACGTTTTAACGATTACCAAATTAAACGCCAGTCAATCAATATCACCCTTGAAACACAAGGCGTATTAGAGCAAGTAGTAAAGCTTGAAACTAAACTGCAAGAGCTTGAGTTAAAGCGCCTTGAAATGAGCCGTAAGTTTAAAAAAGATCACCCAACCTACCAAGGCTTAATTGAACAAATTAGCGCGGTTAATGAACAGAAAAAAGAATTGGTTGGCGAAGTGGGCAACCTACCAGAGACACAACAAGAGCTACTGCGCTTAAAACGCGATGTTGAAGTAAGTAACCAAATTTACACCCTACTACTCAGTAAAACCCAAGAGCTTGATATAGTGCGTGCAGGCACAGTCGGTAATGTACGTATTATTGACTTTGCAGAGGTAAACACCTCAAAACCGGTAAAACCTAAAAAAGCATTGATTGTGGTTATGGCAACTATGCTAGGTGGCATGCTTGCAGTAGCTATTGTACTCGTACAAAAGGCCATGCACAAAGGCGTTGAAGATGCCAATGAGATTGAAGCAATTGGCTTACCTGTGTATGCCAGCGTACCGTACTCAGATTATCAAGATAAACTCACTGGCTTTAGCAAAGCGCTTAAAAACAAAGTGAATAAACCTAAATCAATATTAGCGCTTGATAATCCAGCAGATCTCTCAATCGAGGCACTACGTAGCTTACGTACTAGCCTGCACTTTGCAATGATGGAGGCTAAAAATAACCTAATTGCAATTTCTGGCCCAAGCCCGGGTGTGGGTAAATCATTTGTATCAGTTAACTTAGCTGCTGTATTGGCACAAAGCGGTAAAAAAGTACTGATCATCGATGCCGATATGCGTAAAGGCTACTTACAAACCCAGTTTGGCTTAAAGTGGGATGATGGTTTGAGTGACTACCTATCAGGGCGTTTAAACCTTGAGCAAGTAACTAAGCCAACCACTGTAGAAGGGTTGAGTGTTATTACCCGCGGGCAAATACCGCCGAACCCTTCTGAACTACTTATGCACAGTAACTTTAGTAAGTTAGTTGCAGAGGTAAGCGCAGCATACGATATAGTAATTGTAGATACACCACCTATTTTAGCGGTTACTGATCCGGCTATAGTTAGCGCTCATACCGGCACTACACTATTAGTAACGCGGTTTGGCCAAAACCATATTAAAGAAATAGAGTTGACCCGTAATCGCTTTGAACAAAACGGTACCGACGTTAAAGGCGTAGTGTTCAATGGTGTAGTTAAAAAAGCCAGTAACGCTTATGGTTATTACGGTTACTACAATTACGAATATAAATCGGATAAGTAAGAAAATAGGACCTAGATCCTAGTACGCTATGTTTAGCGTAGGAGCAGGCTTTAGCCGCGAATGGTTTCTCAGTGCAGCAAAGCGCTTCGGCGTTCTCGGTGGTAAAAAATTAAGTAAATTCACCATAGAGGACACTGAGTTCACGGAGGTAGAGACTAGAGAGCTAATAAATTAACTTTTATCTAGCTTTTCTCGATGTAGCGAACGCCTCGGTGGTAGAACATATTTTGCAGGCCGGGCTTTATGCCGCGTAGTTGTGATTAAAGTAAAAGAATCACCACAGAGATCACGTAGGAGTCGGCTTTAGCCGCGAATGGTTTTTCGATGCAGCAAAGCGCCTCGGTAGTATAAGTGTTTTGTAGGTGAGTGGCTTGCCACTGCGAAGTGATAATAAAGTAAAGATTCACCACAGAGAAAATAATAGCGCTTCATTTTTTGTTTTCTCTCTTCTCAGTGTAGCGAAGCCTCTCGGTGCTCTCGGTGGTAAAAAATGGTTTTGTATACGAGTGGTTTGCCACTGCGAAGTGATAATAAAGTAAATATTCACCACAGAGAACACAGAGTTCACAGAGGAAACAAAAGAGATTTGTTTTCTCTTTTCTCTGTTCAGCAAAGCGACTCGGTGGTGAAAATAGTTTTTGCTAGATTAATTAGCTCGCTGCTCGTTGCACAAAGCCCGTAGCTGTTTTTAAACTGATTAACCTAGAACCTAGAACCTAGAACCTAGAACCT
>NZ_JACJEV010000068.1:0-4525 GCF_014164235.1 Pseudoalteromonas sp. SG44-17
GCAATAGCTCTACCTTCACTAGGTAGCACATCATTATGCCTTGTTAAAAAATTACCTGATATATAGCGTGTTACTTGTACACTTGCACTAATTACATTTTCATTACCAGTGATCTGTCGAATAAAGTTAAGGCAAACATCTGAATTCAGATAATTAAAAAGAGCTTTATATAAAGAAAATTCTGTATTTTTATTGATATTATGTCGCCCATAAAAAAGCCAATTCCATTTGAAGCATCTTTATAGATTGTCCTTTGGAGTTCTCTTTTTTCTTCTGTAGTCATATTCTCTAATTCACGATCTGAAGATTGAATATATTTACCATCTATAGCAAAAGCATTTAGAAAACTCGTCTTATTTTCGACCGCTTCGTGCAAAAGTGATGCACTTTCATCTGTCCATACGTCTGAGAGTATGACCTTTTTATTCTTCATATACTCTTTTTGTATACACTCCAGCTTTTCAGTTGTATTTTTTAACTCAACCATTTTTACCTCATAAAAAAAGCCACTCTAGAGTGGCTTTAAATTAAATTATTAATAATGCATTAAAATTTAATCGTTGCTCGTAAATATACAAAGCGGTCCATATTCACATCATACTCAGTAACTGAGAAGTTGTTTGTAGATATTGCTACATCGTTATTGCTATATTCTGGCGTTGGTTCTTTAGCAAATAAATTCTCTATACCTAATGAAAGCTTTGTGTTATAGGCATCTAGCGCATAACCAACTGAAACATCATGCACAAAGTAAGAACCGATCTCCGCAGCCATACCTGGATAGTTCTCAGCTCCATATAAAATATCGTAGTTGTTATGTAAACGATCTACATAGCGTGTTTGCCAATGAGCGTCAAAATCACCCATCGACCAATCAACTGCAAATGTACCTTTATATTCAGGGAAACCTCCATTCCCATACTGAATACCAACTTGGTCTTCACCATCAAATTCATTTGTCATCACATATGACAAGTCTAGTGACGTTTTAAAGCTACCGTATTCAGTATCAAATTTATAAGCTGTATAGAAATCAATACCTTCAACATTATAATCACCTGAATTCTGCAGGAAGTTACGTAAATCTGTAACATTACCATTAGAGTCCCGTTCAATATAATCACAAGACTTAGCATTTTCACCAGTAGCACATTCGCTCAATATACGTGGAGAGCCATATCGACCGATTGAATTTGTAACTTCAATGTCATAGTAATCGATTGTGAACTCTAAACCATCAACATAACTAGGATTGTATACAACACCAAATGTTTTTGATTCTGATTCTTCTGGTTTTAAATCTGGAGTAGAAACGCGAGTTTCACGAATTTGCGTATTAGCTTGTGAGTATCCATCTGGAACGCCTGCACAACCAGGAAGGTTAGGTACAACACCGTCCACTGAATTACATGGATCTGTTAATGTAGGAAATGAATCAGAATTACCTGCATATAAATCCGAAATTGAAGGAGCTCTATAACCTTCAGCCCATGTACCACGAAGTAGAATGTCGTCGATAGGACGGTATTCTACACCCACTTTAGCAGTAGAGTTGCTACCATATGCACTGTGATCTGAGAATCGAATTGCTGGTGAAATAGTTAAGCCTTCAAAAACAGGGATTGATAGCTCAACATATGCCTCATCTAAGCGAAAACCACCAGAGGTAGCATCACGCTGGTTACCAGATGTTTCACCACTTTGTGTTAATGGATCTGGCGTATCGTAACCAGTTTCTTCACGACGCTCTAAACCGATAGCCATACCTACAACACCTGCAGGTAATTCAAACGCATCACCCGCAAAGTTTAATGTGTAATCTTTTAGCTCTAAACCTTCGCGGGATACACTATCAAAAGTTACATAATCAACCATTTCCGGTGTTATAGAACCTTCACCGCCAAACAAATTTAGAGGGACACACGAAGTAGATGCGTTACAATTATCACCTAATGCTTGGTTAATACGAGTAAGATTAAGTAGACCTGTGGTTAAAACGTCTTGGCTATTTTTGCCGTAAATATATGATGCATCCCAAACCCAAGAAGTATCACCGATACCACCTTCTAAGCCAACCATTGCACGGTAAGTAGTATCATTTTGTTTATAAATACGGTTACCAGCTTCAATAAAACGGCGCTGTCCAGCAAAAGGGACATAACCTTCAACACCAGCGCGTGATGCATCACCATATAACGTTTCACCGAAAGGGTTATAGATATTATTTGCATGAATATCTACTTTACTTGCTGCTGAACCAAAAGACGCACCAATGGTAAGCGGCATCGCTGCTAACAACTGAGACGATTGACGATTGGTCATCATGAAGTCAGAAACTAATCTAACGTCATCAGATAAATCGTAAAATGCTTGTACATACATACTATTACGTACTTGCGGAGTAGCTAAGTAGTTATCAGGTGCATAATTATATACATCACCACTGCGATCTCTGAACGAATCAAGGCCAACGTCCGAACCAGCACCATTAGGAACTAAGTCAAAACCTGCATTAGGTTTTCCAGTGTTATTTTCAGTATAACCTTGAGCTAGTAAATCACTACGTAATGAATCAGAAATAGCACTAGATGTTAAACGAAGACGGCCTTTTTCTGTTGTTGAACTGTTACCCATTGATGAGATATCACGATCACCAGCCCAAATTTCAGCTTGAGTAACGTGGCTAAGGTTCATCATTAAGCCACCTTTATCAGAGGTGGTACCAATTGTTAAATCAGCTGAATATTGACGACCATCGTTATATTTTAAGTTTTCACCACCATAAACTGAAAGCTCTGCACCTTCAAAGTCTTTACGTGTGATGATGTTCACAACACCAGCTATCGCATCTGAACCATAAATTGCTGATGCGCCATCTTTAACAACTTCAACACGCTCAATTGATGACGCTGGAATGGTATTTAAATCAACCGTAGAACCTAATGAAGAAACCCAACGTTTACCATTTACTAATACTAATAAACGCTCTGCACCTAGGTTGCGTAAATCCATGTTAGTGGCACCGGTACCACCATTATTGAATGCAGTATTTAAAGCGGCACCTGCTGCTGGAATTTGCTGTAGGATATTACCAATGCTGATCTGGCCACTTGCTTCAAGATCAGCACGGTCTAGAACAAGCACAGGGCTTGCGCTTTCTAAATCAGTTCGTTTAATACGTGAACCAGTTACCTGAATACGTTCAACTTTTTCTACACCTTCTTCTGCAGCAAATGAGCTTGCTGAAAAAGCAGCTGTTGATGCTGCACCAAAAGCGATCGCTAAGCGAACTGCCTTTGAAACTTTATTATTTAACATTTGATTCTCCCTGGTCATATTAATATATGATTTTATTAGTTTTAATTACTCATAAAAAAGCTAATAAGTATCCATAAAAGATACTAAGTACCTAATTGAGCAAATGGATAGTAATATCAGGTACAGCCAAAGGTCAACACTTATTTAACTTTAAATCCATCAACTTTACAGTTAAGGAACAAAAAAGCACAACTAATAAACAATATAAGCAACTGTTTTTTATTGATTATTAATTTTATATTTACATTTATCGAAAAGACTAATACAAATAAATTAACAAGTAATACATTCAATAATTGAATCAAAACCCTTAATTCTTTAATTTTATTAGTTAAGACGATTTCTGTATGAAGGGAATAAAACTGAGTTAGCGGCAAATTGACGGAGATTTTTCAAAAGGTAGTTTTGTAACAGTGTTTGAAGACCATACCTAATCATTCAATAATTTAAGACAGAATTTTGCTACATGTTATATGACTCCGTTTAATATTTTTTCAAATACTGAAAGGTAAAAACTTAGTTGAAAATCAGACATAACTATTAAAAGGCGTTATACATGTAATAGCATCATAAACTAGTAATTATACATTGGTTATTAACAGTTCTACTTAGCTTTTTTCAGTATTGAATAAAATATAACAATAATTAACGAATTTAAAAAAGTTAACCAAGTTTAATATCGATAAGTTCTTCTTAATGTAAACTTACCCTTTATTTATACTACTTCAATTAAAATAATTTTTAGTCAATTAAATACAAGCCGAAAACTACCATATTTTCGTTATAATACTAATTAATTATCGCTGCTTAAATTTAGGTAAGTTCCCGACCTGCTTTAATAAAAAAATAAAAACCAAAAGATGTCTTAAATATAAGGCTAAATTACATTAAACCAACCAGTAATAGAATATCTTGGATACTTTGCGAAAGGTGTTACGTAACTTACTGAATGTGGTAAATTTACATCAAATAAACTAAGAGTATTATTTTTCGGAAAAAACGTATCAACCATCCCCCCTTCAGCATTAAAAAAGTGTAGTAAACCACCCCAATCAGGATGCCAGTTTGGTGTAAAACCAAATACATAGGCAATAGCTCTACCTTCACTAGGTAGCACATCATTATGCCTTGTTAAAAAATTACCTGATATATAGCGTGTTACTTGTACACTTGCACTAATTACATTTTCATTACCAGTGATCTGTCG
>NZ_JACJEV010000069.1:0-4515 GCF_014164235.1 Pseudoalteromonas sp. SG44-17
CCTAGAACCTAGAACCTAGAACCTAGGAATTGATGGATTTAATAATACTAACTCGGACTCGGATCACACCATGCCTAAATTGAATATGTTGTTTTTAAGCTGTGCAGCTGCATTGAGCTTACCTGTTGCCGCTGATGAGGTAAAACACTTCCAGTCTTTTGCAGGCTATACCGGCTTAATTAACACTCCTAATGCTGAAGTAATGGATTCTGGCGTGGTTGATTTTGGTTATAACAATCAGCTTGATTTTCGGGGCCAGAGGTACATGGATGGCCATAATTTTATAGTCTCCGCTGGCTTATTTGAAGGCCTTGAAGTTAGTGGCCAAGTTGCATCTAACTCTATGCACGATAATTTATTTTATTCGGAGGGCAGAGGCCAAACTCGTGATTTATCTTTTAATGCTAAATACCAAATACCTTACATACCAAAAGACTGGTTGAGTGTTGCTATTGGTATGAAGGATATGGGGGGCGCGGCAAATAACTATAAAACAATTTATGCGGTTGCCTCAAAAGAGCTGTGGGATTTTAGATTTAGTGCGGGTGTTGGCGCAAGCGATCGTAAAACGGGGCAGATGGATGGGGCTTTTGCTGGTATTGAATGGCAACCGTTTAAGTGGTTTAGTGTACTCACCGAATACGACTCTGAGGCTGTTAATGCCGCTGCGCGACTAACTATTCCTAAAGAATGGTTATATGATATTGGTGAAATCACCTTAACCAGCCGTTTTTATAGTAATACTGAATTATCTGAAGATACCAGTAATTATTGGGGTATCAACTTTACTTTACCACTAAGTAACGAGTTAGGTTACCAACAGCCAGTTAAAGCTGCACCAGATGTACAAAATAATACTGCTAATGTACCTGTTGCGACTAAAGGCGCGGCATCTATAAACCCTGATGCTGTAAAAATACAAACGCCAAATGACTACACTTTACCTACCGTTAAGCCAGAAGCGCGTACTACTGCAAAGATTACAAATAATACAGAGCAACAAGCTGAATTAAGTCAGTTGAATTCTCAGTCTGTTAACTTGAAGCTAGCATTGGTGGAAGATGGTTTTGAAAATGTGAGTGTTGCTTTTAACAAGAATAATCAGTTGTTTGTTAAATTTGAAAACTCAATTTTTAACCGTAACGATATTGATGCATTAGGATTGGTATTAGGGCGTGTTGCTGAGTTAATAACACTTGAGGGTGTTGAATTTAGCGTGCAACTTAATAAATATGATTTAGCATTACTTAATGTTGTTGGTACCGTTGATAATTACAAAGAATTTATTACTAACAATATTTCGCCTGATTTATTAATTACCCAAGGGGCTGCTCTTGAGCCAAATGGTTTGGTTTGGGTGGGAACTACAGATACTAGTTCGCCATACTTTAAACCGCGTTTAACAATAGCGCCAACCATAAGCAATACCTATGCAACTGAGCTTGGAGTATTTGATTACTCAGCCGCCATTAGAGCCGATTTAGAGGTGCCTTTATGGCAAGGCGGCGGCATTATTTTAGGTGGCCAAGTAAATGTTGCGAATAGTGATGATTACGCTGAAAATAAGCCGTTTAAAAACTACCGTAAAGAAACCCAGTTTGATCGCGCTTTGTTCTATCAAACTTTTGAACTACCGTTTGGTTTTTACAACCAAACCCAAGTTGGCTATATCAAAGATTTTTATGACTACCGCGGTATTAGTAATGAAACAGCTTGGCTAAGTGATGCTGGTAGGCATAAAGTGAGCTTTAAATTTGGCTCTTTTCAGTACCAGGATTATCGCGGCAGCCGCAGTTACCAAATGTTTAATTATCAATATAATTGGGTAGAGCAAGATATTACTTTACATGCCCAAGCTGGTGATTTTTGGTATGAAGATAGTGGTTACAAGCTAGAATCACGCTTTTGGTTTGGTGATAGCTACTTAGCTGTATTCTTTGAAGACTCAAGTGCGCAAAGAGCCGGTGCTGCGATAAGCATACCGTTATCACCGCGTAAAGATATGTCGGTTACTCGTTTTGGCCAAGTTAAAGGTAATGAGGCTTACCGCCATAATATTGGTACGCAAGTCGGTAAGTCGCATAATCAATTGGTTTTCAATCAGTTATACGCACCAAGTTCAATAGTTGGCTTAGATAAAACATTCTTTAACCAAGGTCGCTTATCGAGTGATTATGTTTATAAACATTTACCAAGGTTAAAAGAAGTGTATTTAAAATATCGGTAACAAATTTTTATTAGACTAACTATTGTACAAATATGTAGTTAGTCTATATTATGTAACGAACTGATTAATTACTATAGAGCGATTAGCTCTATTTTTGACAAAAAGTAAAAAATGTTGTTTTTTTGCTCATTTTTGTTGCGTTATGGCTATACTTTTCTAAAGTAAACGCTAATATTGTAACGAGTATAAAAAACCTTAGTTTATTGATTGTTTATTATAAAGGAATAAAAGGACTCCCTATGTTTACTAACAAAAAATCGCTATTGGCATTGTCTGTAGCTTCTGCATTTGCTCTAACTGGTTGTTTTAGTGATGACGATGGTAATGATTACACACCACCTGGACCAGGGCCTGATCCAGTAGTGGTTGTTCCACCTCAAACACCAGCTGAGCTTAACTTTATAGTTAATGTAGCAGTAGTTAATGGCGACTCAGATGCAATTGCAGATGCAACTGTAAGATTTGTGGAAAATGGCGCGCCATCAACTAACATCGTTGATGTAGATGGCAACGTGGTTCAAACTGCAACAACTACTGAAGATGGTGGCTTTATTGTTACTGTTAAGAGTGGCTCTGAGTTATCAAGTGTGACGGCAGTTGTTTCTGCTGCAGGTTTTATAACTAAATCTTTCAATGTTGACTTATCTAACGAAGACGAACTATCTGTATTACCAGCTCAGTTCCAATTGACCTCAACAGATACTGCTGGCCTTGCAAGCGTTGCAACTGCTTCTACTGATATTAGCGGTTCAACAACAACAGCTGAAGTTAAGGCTGATGCTGCAGTTTCTGGTGCTTCTTTAGCTACTGCAACTCTACCAACTGGCATTACGCTTCAAAATGCTGCAGGCGAAGCTGTAACTGGTGATTCAGTATCATTGAGTGTTGTAGGTACAGATCCAACATCTTCAACCAAATCATCAGTGATCCCTGAAGGTCTAAATGTTGGTAACACAAGCGCAAATGTTTTAGTGCCAGTTTCGGTTGCTGATGTAAACTTATTAGTGGGTGACACTAAAGTTAAGAAGTTTGCTGGTGACACATTAAAAGTAACACTAGCAGCACCTACCGATTTAGCAGCTGGCGAAACGCTTACTGTTAAGTCGTTCGATGATGAAACAGGCCTATGGTCTGCAGATGACTTTGCAGTTACACAAGGTACTGGTACAGTAAGCTTTGAAACAAACCACTTAACGTGGTTTGCTGTTAACCGCAATGCGAATACTTGTACTGACGGCTTTTCTGTAAATGTTACTTCAGGCACTATTCCTGCAGGTGGTTTATATCTATCAGCTTTATCTTCAGATGGATCTGTAGCTAGCTTCATCCGCGGTGGTGCAACTTCAAAGACTGTCGTATCAGCTGCAACAACATTACGCTATGGTATATATGATGGCGCAACTGCTCGAGTTAGACTTTTTGACCGTGAAGGTGGAACATGGTTTGACTCACAAACAGAAGTTGGTGTTTGTGGCAGTGTTGATTTAACTCCTGTAGCACCATTTACTTTAGTTAATAAAGAATTAACTCTTACAGGTGCTTGTTCGAACGATGCTGATGTAGCGGTGAATGTTACTAATTCAACTGTTTCATTTAAACGTGCTGGCAAAGCTGCAAGAGCTGCAATTAAAGATGCGAATGGTAACTTCCAGTTAACTAACCTACGTGAAGGTGAAAACTACGATGTTACTGTTAACTTCCGTGGTTTACCTGTTGAAGGTGCGAACACATTTACAATTGAAGGTGCTAATGCTGACGCATTAACTCAAGCATTCCAGTTTACATGTCCAACATCTACCGGTGGTACTGGTGGTACTGGCGGTAACGGTTAATTTTTGTTAGTTCCTATTAGGGATTAAGCCTAAAAGCCGCATTTATGCGGCTTTTTTCATTTTGGGCTACCTGGCCAATGGGGTATGGGCAGTGGGCTTCGGGGCACGAGCTACGGGCTACAGGCCTAAAACCTAACACTTAAAACCTAAAACCCACCTTTGACCTTTTCGCGGTGGCAAGCCACTCGCCTACACGTAATTAAACATCAGAATACAATTTAACACCGTAGGCGTTAAGCTTGCTGACGCGTATTCATTAACACCTTTATGAATAAATCAATTAAAATCTTTCGCGGCTAAAGCCGGCTCCTACGATAAATTTACCCCCTGTAGGAAATGGCTTTAGCCATGGGTTTTATAAACCGCGCGGCATAAAACCCCGCTTACTCTTAACCCTAACACTGTGCTTGGCTTAATCTCTACCTAACATCTAAAACCTAAAACCTAAAACCTAAC
>NZ_JACJEV010000006.1:0-91080 GCF_014164235.1 Pseudoalteromonas sp. SG44-17
CTAACAATACCATCACCAACCTTTCCCTTACTCACTTTCCCCTTGCTAACTTTACCCTCGCTATCTTTACCCTTGCTAACTTTCCCCTCGCTAGCTTTGCACCATAAAAAAAGCCGCTTAGTTTAACTAGGCGGCTTTGGAGGTTAGTCTCACATTATTTTGGGCGTGTCTCCAAAATACTGCGAATACGTTACCAAGGAACTTTTTGTTTATTACGCTTAGATTGACTCTAAGGCAATTTTAACCATTTCATTGAAGGTGCTTTGACGCTCTTCACTTGGGGTTGCTTCACCGGTGATCACGTGGTCACTCACGGTAAATAATGCCATGGCCTTTGCACCATATTCAGCAGCAACGCCGTATAAACCGGCTGTTTCCATATCTACCGCTAACATGCCTAGTTTATCAAGTTCTTGATAAAAGCTGTTATCGGCTTGATAAAAGGTATCTGTGGTAAATACGTTACCCACTTTCGCTTTAATACCTAGCTCTTTTGCTGCATTAACGCCGTTTAATAGTAAATCAAAATCAGCAATTGCTGAGAAATCATAACCACGTACACGTGCACGGTTTACATTTGAATCTGTGCTTGCGCCTTGTGCAAAAATAACGTCACGAATTTTAATGTCGCTACCAATACCGCCACAGGTGCCGATACGAATTAGATTTTTAACGCCGTAGCTGACGATTAATTCGCGTGCATAAATCGACATTGATGGAATGCCCATACCAGAACCCATAATGCTTACTGGTTTACCTTTATAAGTGCCAGTAAAACCATACATGTTACGAACGCCGGTTACTTTTACAGCATCATCAAGAAAATTTTCAGCAATGTATTGCGCACGTAATGGATCACCCGGCATTAATACCGTTTGTGCAAAATCGCCATTATTTGCGTCAATATGTGGAGTACTCATTATTCGTTTCCTTTTACTTTTAGCGCGTTAAGCTTATCAATAAAGCCATCGCCATATTCAAGTGCAGGTAAGTTAAACCACTGGGCAAGTGTTTGACCTATATCTGCAAAACTAGCACGTTCACCAAGCGGGGTATTTTCAAGCCCTACCTGATAAGCAAGTACAGGCACATATTCGCGGGTGTGCTCACTGCCCGGGAATGTTGGATCACAACCGTGATCCGCCGTAATAATTAGTACGTCGTCGGCTTTAAGCTGCTTAAGTATCGTTGGTAAGTAATCGTCCAACTGTTTAAGCGCTTTTGCATACCCAACAGGGTCGCGGCGATGACCAAATTTTTCATCAAAATCAACTAAATTAGTAAATATCAAACTGTGATCTGGCGCTGATGCCATTACCTCAGTGGTTTTTGCTAACAAGTTTTGTAAGCCTGGGGCTTTGTGTTTTTGGGTAATACCTTGATGCGCATAGATGTCAGATATCTTCCCTATGCTAATCACTTCACCACCGTCATCTGCTAGTTTGTCTAGCAATGTTGGCGCTGGCGGTAACACTGAATAATCTCGACGATTGCCCGTTCTGGCAAAGTCTTGATTATTGGAACCCAAAAATGGCCGCGCAATCACTCGTCCTATGTTCATTTCATCAAGCAGCGCCCGTGTGATTTCGCAGACCTGATAAAGTTTTTCTAGACCGAAAGTTTGTTCATGCGCGGCTATTTGAAACACGCTATCAGCTGAGGTGTAACAGATTGGTTTACCTGTTTTTATGTGCTCTTCACCTAGCTGTTCTAAAATCGTAGTACCCGAGGCATGGCAGTTGCCTAAAATCCCTGGGATACCGGTACGAGCAATCAGCTCGTCAATTAACTGTTGTGGAAAACTCGGTTGTGTTTTAGGGAAATATCCCCAATCGAATAACACAGGTACACCTGCCATTTCCCAATGACCTGATGGAGTATCCTTGCCGCTAGAAAGCTCTTTTGCGTAACCCCAAGCAGCAATCGGTGTTTGACGGTCGCTAACAAGGCACGGTTCATTGCCTGCAGCTTCACATGCATCAACTAAACCTAATAACGATAGGTTAGGTAGTGATAGCCGTTCGCCGGTTTCTTCAAAGTATGCTTTAAGCAAATGTGCAAAAGTGTTTGCGCCCAAGTCGCCAAACTTGTCAGCGTCTGGTGCTGCACCTATGCCTAGGCTATCTGCCATTAATATAATTGCTCTTGCCATACTCACCTCGATTATCCAATGTAGCTACTTTATATTTTTGTGCTTTTTAACGTACAGGACATAAGTCCTGTTTCATAAAACCTAAACATTATAAATTTCACACCTTAAAGCGAAGCAAGAGAGATTATTCGTGTCTTTTTTGCTATTGTGATCTACCAACAATGTATCCTTCTGTGTGGATGAGAACTTTAGTGACACGAACAATAATAGCCATTGCTGGCGCTTCTGCGTCTGGCAAATCTCTTTTTAGCCAAACAATTTATAATGAATTGGTGAATGAGCTTGAACCAGGCGCCATCGCCGTGATTGAAGAAGATGCGTACTATAAAGACCAATCGCATTTGCCGTTTGATCATCGTACGCAAACGAATTACGACCATCCTGATGCGTTTGAACATGAGTTAATGTGTAAACATTTAACACAGTTACGTGATGGCGAAGCGGTAGAAGTACCTACCTATGATTATGCGCAGCATACTCGCAGTGACAAAACACGCACTGTGATGCCAGCAGAAATTCTCATAGTTGAAGGGATTTTATTGCTTAGTGATAAAGCGCTACGTAAAGAATTTGATATCAAAGTGTTTATTGATACACCGCTTGATATTTGCCTGATGCGCCGTATGCAACGTGATATGGAGCAACGAGGCAGAACATTACAGTCCGTTGTTGAACAATATCAAGCTACTGTGAGACCGATGTTTTATCAGTTTATTGAGCCTTCAAAGCACAAGGCTGATTTAGTGGTTACACGTGGTGGTATGAATCGTGTTGCGATTGATATAATTAAAAGTAAAATAAAATATTTACTGCAAAAATAACAACGGGAATAAGCAAAGATGACAACATTTATGAGCTTAGTCGGCATGTGTATGCTGCTAGGCATTGCATTTGCGGCTTCGACAAATCGCAAAGCAATTAGTTTTAGAACTGTCGGTATCGCTTTTGCCCTGCAATTTATAATTGGTGGTTTTGTCCTGTTTTCAGACGCAGGTAAAAATGCATTAGTTGGCATGTCAAAAGCCGTATCATCAGTGATCGGGTTTGCTAATGATGGGATCAGCTTTTTATTTGGACCGTTAGCAAATCAGGATACGTTAGGGTTTATTTTTGCTATTCAGGTATTGCCAGTTATTGTGTTTTTCTCAGCATTAGTTGCTGTGTTATATCACTTAGGCATTATGGATTGGATAATTAGAATATTAGGCGGTGGTTTACAAAAACTGTTGAAAACCTCACGCACGGAGTCGCTTTCAGCAACCGCAAACATTTTTGTTGGTCAAACTGAAGCGCCACTGATTGTTAAGCCGTTCATTGCAACGATGACTAAGTCAGAGTTATTTGCAGTAATGGTAGGTGGCTTAGCAACGGTAGCGGGCTCAGTAATGGCCGGTTACGTGATTATTGGTGTAGAGCTTAAATATTTAATTGCAGCCAGCTTTATGGCAGCGCCGGGTGGTTTCTTAATGGCCAAGATGATTGTGCCAGAGACCGAAACACCAAAAGATACTTTAGCTGATTTAGAGCTTGACGAAGACAAGCCTGTTAACGTAATTGATGCAGCAGCATCGGGTGCAGCAAACGGTATGCATTTAGCCTTGAATGTAGGCGCAATGTTACTGGCATTTGTAGCTTTAATTGCGCTGTTAAACGGTTTATTAGGTGGTATTGGTGGTTGGTTTGATTATCCAACCCTAACACTACAAGAAATTTTAGGTTATATATTTGCGCCGGTTGCCTGGTTACTAGGTGTACCGTGGAATGAAGCAATTATAGCTGGTAGCTTTATTGGTCAAAAATTAGTAGTAAACGAGTTTGTTGCTTATTTAGACTTTATGAATTATCGCGATACGTTAAGTGCGCACACACAAGCGATTGTCACATTCGCGTTATGTGGGTTTGCTAACTTATCATCGATAGCCATTTTACTAGGTGGATTAGGCGGTATGGCGCCTAGTCGGCGAAAGGATATCGCACGCTTAGGGCTCAGAGCAGTGTTAGCAGGATCTATGGCTAACCTCATGAGCGCCGCAATTGCAGGTTTTTTCCTCTCGCTAGCTTAGAAACTTTGAGATGAGCCTTGGTTGCAAAACAATAGGATAAGCCTTTAAGGGGTTAAAGACTTATCTTACTTGAACGATACTTCACAAAGGGCCTTTATGGCCCTTTTATCGTTTTTAATTCACTGTTTACTTTCATAATACTTTTCCTAGTTATTGCTATACTCAAAGTTCTATCGTCAAAAAGAGAAAATAAATGCGGCTATTTATTAATCTGCTACTTCTTTGTATCAGTGTCCATAGTACTGCAAATCAAAACTTAATGGTTGTGACCGAGTTGTCACCGCCGAATCAAGTTTTGCTGAATAATCAGGTAACTGGTTATAGTACTGAGTTAGTAAATATGATTATTTTAGAGGCTAAGCTCAATGCCCCAATCAACATGTACCCTTGGGCACGTGCTTATAAAATGGCGGTTAATAATAGCAACACCTTAATTTACAGTATGGCACGCACAACGGATCGCGAGACACTATTCCATTGGATAGGGCCAGTAGCACAGTTTGAAATGGGCTTTGTAAAACTCTCTGAGCGCAGTGATATTAACTTTGATAATACAGAGCAAGCTAAGCAATATAAAATTGCCGTACAGCGCCATGACCTTGCATCGCAAGTATTAGTAAAACGTGGTTTCGAAGTATTGCTGACCACTGATATTCAAAAGTCATATCAGTTACTACTAGCAAGAAAAGTTGATCTGGTAGTCGACGATGCTAATTATCTAGCTTCAATGAGTGAGCAGCTAGCGATCAATGCTAACGCACTGACGTTCGTACATGCCATAGAAGGACTGGCAGTTGCTGGTTACTTAGCTGCAAATATCAATACTGATGAAGATATTATAAAAGCACTGCAGCAGGCTTTTTTAAAGGTTAAAAGTACTGAAAAATACCGTCAATTAATAACGGCTCATTAACTAGCTATTGTACATAACGATGCCGATAAGCGTCAAAGTTATCCACCGCTTTAAGTTTTTCTAACTGCTCATTGAAGCGTTCAACTATTTCAATAGGCATCTCTTTATTAAATACTACGTAGTTACCCTGTAATGTATTTACTGGTAGCTCAACTAGTTTGACGACTTCTTTACCACCATGACCAAATTGCTGCAGTTGGTAATCTAAGGCAAACTCTGAGCCGAGAATTAAATCGATTTTATTTTTAAAAAATAGGTTCATATATTCATAGTGATGAGCTACTTTTAATAAGTTTTTATCTTGTTGGAAACCAATACTCTCCACTAGCCCCTCATAAATATTGCCTCTAACGACACCTAAGGTGTATGCACTAACTTGAGTAATATCAGTTGGATTAATGTGTTTGTTGTCGCGAAGACGATAAAAAAATGTACGTGAAGAAACCAATGGGCCAACCCAGTAAAATAAATCTTCTCGCTCAGCACTGCGAGCGGTTGATACTAGCCCTGAGAGCTGATTTTTTTGCACTAAATCGTATGCCCTTGCCCAAGGCAACAGCTCAAATTTGCACTCCACTTGTGAAAGCTCACACAACGTACGCACAATATCTAAATTAATCCCTTGCAGCTGCCCTTTATTCGAAAAATTATAAGGGGGAAACTGTTCAGTAAAAATAGTAATTATTGGCTTTGCAGCGCAAGTAAAAGTGAATCCAAGGCTAAACACTAGGATAAGTAATCGGTAGATAATCTATCTCGTTACAGAATAATAATAATAGATAAAGAATAGGAGGGGGAGCAAGTTACGTCAATTTTAAAACACAAAAAAGCAAGCCTAAGCTTGCTTTTATTATTCTACCTAAAAGGTAAAATTATACAGCAGTGATGTTCTCTGCTTGTGGACCTTTTTGACCTTGTGAAAGAGTGAACTCTACACGTTGGCCTTCAGCTAAAGTTTTGAAACCTTCGCTTTTGATTGCTGAGAAATGTGCGAAAACGTCTGGGCCATTTTCTTGCTCGATGAAACCAAAACCTTTAGACTCGTTGAACCACTTAACTGTACCTGATACGATGTTTGACATTGTAATATCCTGATATAAAAATAAAATAATTGCTCTAGTGAGCGATGTAGCAAAAAATGAGATGGTACTTTAAAAACTTCAGGACGGTACTACAAGTATTACTTATACAACATCGAAATGGAGATTTATAGCTTTCATGCTTTCTTTCTAGCTGCAGCAAACTATACAGGGTTAATAAGTTATGTCAACCCCCTTTCGAGTCTTTATTTACCTTAGCCAATACTTAAGGCGCGTTGAGTAATTTTTTCTATCACGGATGAGTGTTACTTTTTTTGTTACAGTTGATTGCTCAGCATCATTTTTTGCAATCTATCACATATTTGAAAACTCACTGAAAAAATTGCGTAAAAGTAAAAATATATTCCATTCTTAGTGAGATTTCACCACTTATCGCAGCTAATAATCGCCTTATCTCAATAGGTGAGATCATTAGTAGTTATCTGCAGTATGCTTGGGCCATTGAGCACATAGTGATGTTTGCCCCATTTAATTGCGCTTTGCTGCTATTTTTTGTGCACTTCAACTTTTATGACAGCAGGCACCTGCTGATTTACAAAGCGCTTACTGCGCTTATATCGGCACAATTTAATTTTTAAAAATGATAAGAGAAAAATAATGAAACACTTATTAGCAACCGCGATCAGTTCAGCGTTATTATTAACAGCCTGTTCTGAGCCCCAAACAACAGCAAACAACATTAAAGCCGAACAAACGGCTACAGCTGATCAAGTACAGCAAGCTAATCCACTGTTAGTGAAAAGCGTTTTACAATACGAAACGCCAGATTTCAATGCGATTAAAGACGAACACTTTATGCCGGCTTTTAATCAAGGTATGGCTGAGCAAATGGCTGAAGTACAAACGATTATCAATAATCCTGCTAAGCCTGATTTTGCTAATACAATTGTTGCGCTTGAAGAAAGTGGGGAATTATTAACCCGTACCCGTAGCATTTTCTATAACCTAGCAGGCAGTGACTCAAACCCAACGCGTCGTGAGATACAAAAAGAGCTAGCGCCAAAAATGGCAGCACACAGCGACAACATTTTCTTAAATAAAGCATTATTTGAAAAAGTAGCAACATTACACGCAGAGTCAGACACTCTGGCTTTAACAGCTGAAGAAACTCGCTTACTCGACGTTTACTACAAACGCTTTATTAGAGCGGGCGCGAAATTAAACGCAGAACAAAAACAACAAATTCGTGATATCAATACCAAGCACTCAAGCTTAACCACTCAGTTTTCACAAAACTTACTAGCATTGACTAACAGCAATGTTGTTATCGTTGACGATAAAGCGCTGCTTGATGGTTTATCAGCAGGCCAAATAGAGCAACTTGCCAATGCTGCAACACAAGCGGGTCACTCAGGTAAATATCTGATAAAAATCACTAACACAACGCGCCAACCAATTTTAGCAGCGCTTAAAAACCGTGAACTACGTGAAAAAGTATGGCGTGCATCATCAGAGCGTGCGCTATCGGGTGAAAATAGTAACCGCGAAATCGTGGCTGAACTAGCTCAGCTACGTGCTCAAAAAGCAAAACTACTTGGTTACGACAGTTGGGCTGCGTTTGGATTAGAATCACAAATGGCGAAGAAACCAGAAGCAGTATTTGATATGTTTGCCAGCATGATCCCTGCGTTGATGCAAAACGTTAATGCTGAAGCTGCTGCGATCCAAGCGAAAATCGATGAGTCTGGCGATCAATTTAAGCTACAGCCTTGGGATTGGCTATTCTACGCAGAGCAAGTACGTAAAGATAAGTACAACTTAGACGAAAATGCAGTAAAAGAATACTTTGAGTTTAATCGTGTATTAGAAGACGGCGTATTCTTTACCATGAACCGCTTATATGGCATTACTTTCAAACCACGCACTGATATTCCGGTTTATCACCCAGATGTAAAAGCATATGAGCTATTTGATGCTGATGGTAAGAGCCTTGCGATTTTCTTTGCTGATTACTTTGCGCGTGAAGGCAAACGTGGTGGCGCATGGATGAGCTCGTTTGTAAAACAATCTGGCTTAAAAGAACAAAAGCCTGTGGTTGTGAATGTAATGAACATTCAAAAAGGCGCCAAAGGTGAACCAACGCTAATCAGCTATGACGAAACAACAACTATCTTCCACGAATTGGGTCACGGCCTACATGGTATGTTCTCGAACGTGAAATACCCAACTTTATCGGGTACTTCAGTATCTCGTGACTTCGTTGAGTTCCCATCAACGTTTGAAGAAGATTGGGCTATGTATCCTGAAGTTATCGCAAACTATGCAAAACACCACGAAACAGGTGAGCCAATTCCTGATGAGTTACTGACTAAAGTAATTCAATCACGTAGCTTCAACCAAGGCTATGACACCCTTGAGTACGTTGCAGCGGCACTTTTAGATATGGAATGGCACTCATTGCCTGCTGATGCCCCGTTACAAGATATTGAGAAATTTGAGCAACAAGCACTAACTAAGCACGGTGTAAATGTGCCATTTGTGCCACCGCGTTATAAGTCTGCGTTCTTCTCACACTCAATGGGTGGCGGTTACTCAGCGGGCTACTACGCATACATGTGGAGTGAAATTTTAGCGGCCGATGCATTTGCTTACGTTCAAGAGCAAGGCGGTTTAACCCGTAAAATGGGCGATAAATACCGTAAAGAGATCTTAGAAGTTGGTAACTCACGTGACCTAATGGAGTCGTTCAAAGCGTTCCGCGGTCAAGAGCCTGACACCTCAGCGTTATTAAAACGCCGTGGTTTAAAAGCAACCGTTCAGTAAAAACAAGCTACGGAGGGGAAAGTTAGAAACTAGCTATTTCCTGCTTAACGATCAAGGCGCGAAACTAATTTCGCGCCTGTAACTAGCAATGGCTATATACCGCCTCATTATGAGTGTATAAATTAGTAGGCTGAATAGATGTACTTAGTTCAGCTCACTAACTTTACTGTTTTTAACTCGCTAGCCCCTCACTGCACCACAAAATCAAAATAAGTATTTGGATAGGCTTGTGGCTGATAGGTAAAGTGCCACCACTCCATTGCGTAAGGCGAAAATCCAGCGGCCAGCATGATATTTTTTAACTTATATCTGTTTGCTTGTTGGTCTTGAGTAATACGCGGATCATCGGTATTTGAGATGGTATCGAACATATCAAACAATGAGCCCATATTTAATGCTTTGCCTTGACTATCAGTCAAAGTTAAATCAATTGTTGAACCACGGCTGTGGCCTGATTTAGCTGCGATATAATCACCGAGTAACTGATCTTTTCCTAAATTAGGGTAATACGCTGCTTTGGTTTTTGTGTCAGTTGCGTCGTTAACCCAACGCACAAAGTGGTCAACGGCTCGTTGTGGTCGATAACAATCATAAATTTTAAAATTATAACCTGCTTGCTCCGCCTGAGAATGTGCTTTTACCAGCGCTGCAGCTGCCGTTTTATGCAATAAGCATTTAGGCGCGTTATAACCTTCGATTGGTTTACCAACAAAGTTTTGCCCACTAAAATAGCGAATATCAAATAATGCGGTCGGTATTAACGTTGCAACATCAACAAACTCACTACGATAGCTTTGAGCTGGGTCGGAATATGTAGCGTTAGCGTCATGGGCAATTGCTGCACTGCTTAAAGCATACACTCCAAGCAGTGACATTAGTTTAAAACTGATATTTAACAACATTGTAGTAGCTTATAACATTAAAAACAGGCTATTAATATTGCATAGTTAAAAGCCATTGCCAATAAATTATTCCTGCTCGACAAGTTCAGATTGGATAAACTGAGAATCAATAATACACCGATTACGACCCGTTTTTTTCGCTTTGTATAAAGCCTGATCCGCTTGTTTGAGTATCTCTTCAACACTCAATTGCATCAGTGGCCAGCCAGAAATACCTATTGATATGTTGATACTTCCTACTGGTTCGATGATTGTTTCTGATACACGCATACGTAATCGTTCCGCAAGTTGATAAGCTGATTTGGCGTTAATATTTGGTAATATAACAATAAACTCTTCTCCCCCCGTACGTGCAACAAAATCATTTTCACGGGTTACATCAACAATAATTGTAGCCAACGATTGCAAAACAATATCACCAATATCATGGCCAAACTCATCATTAACACGCTTAAAAAAATCAATATCGATAGCAAGCACAGTGAAAGGCGTTTGCTGTAAAGTTAATTGATCTAACATGAGCTCCAGGCTACGTCGGTTATGTAAGCCCGTAAGTGGATCTGTTTGTGCTTCATGCTGTAATAGACCAATCTGGTTTTGTAATAAGCCGACTCCTTTTAGCATAGCTAAACGCAGTTCAGAGCTTTCATAATACCAAGACCGCACTTGCTTTAACTGTTGCGAAGTTGACGGGTTATCAAGTGTTTTAGCCGTTTCTGCAAGTTGCCTTAACGGCTTTGAAATTAACCGAGCTAGCACCCAAATAAATATAAAGGTTGCCAACCCTACTGGCAGGGTTCGATATAAAACATTCATCATTAAATCGTCTAATGGCGCAAATGTAGCGTCTAATGGTCGTTGTGTGACAATGCCCCAAGAGGCACTTTTTAATGGTGCATAACCTGCCAGCATGACAATGTTTTGACTATTAATTAACTGCCTAGTGCCGCTTTCACCTCTTAGCACCGCTTCGATCACTGGATTGCCAAAAACTTGTTCACCGATCCGAGCAACATCAGGGTGATAAAGTAAGCGCCTATTCTTATCAACAACATAGATATATGAGCCGTCTTTATGAAAATGTACTTGCAGTAAGTCGTGTAAAATCCCTTTTTGTTTTAGATATAATGTCCCTCCTATGTAGCCAAGGTATTCACCTTGAGAGTTAAATATCGGATGCGAAATAACTATCACGAGGTTCCCTACCGCAGAAATATAAGGCTCACTGATCATTGGCTTTTTATTCGCTAGTGCTTGTTTTGCACCATCACTTTCTAAAAGTTGACCTTTTAGCTTTAGACTCAATGGTGAATGGGCTAATACCACACCATTTTTGTCAACGACAACCGTTGAGTTAAAGCTATCAGTTTGCAACCTAAGTCGCTGCGCCTCTTGCGCAAGAGTGTTTGCATCATTAAATTGGATTGCAAGAATTTTTGCTGAATAAGCGAGTTGCTGCTGAGCAGCCAGTAGAAACCGGTCAGTGGCAGAGACAAGTTTAGCGGCATACGCATTATGGTTTTTTAAGGTTTGCGATTGTAGCTGCTGTTTTTGTACTTGGTAGCTGGAATAAAAGCCATTTAGAAAGGTGATCACAGTCACTGAAATAGCTAAAAATAAGATTAACTTTTTTAAATCAAGATTGATATTAACACGGCCTAGCAAAATACTTACTTCTCTATGCTGGCCTTGTATTTCCTTGGCAATTATACTAACGATAAATGATAGCAAATAGCTCCCATACGATCCAGCTAAAAGCTCGTAAAGTACTTATTTCTGTTGTTCCCAACGGCTAATAATTTATCTCTATGCAATTTTTAGACCGCGCTCAGCTTGGCTCTCGCGACATAAAAATTTTAAATTCAAATACTTGTAATATTATTTGAATTTTCACTACATGCCAGTTGAACTTATGCAACAACTTGTTGCTGAGCTTGCGCTAAGCGATTGCTGTTTCCCCATAGAAAAATCAATTTATCTGTTTGCGCTTTTAACAAAATAAGCGAAGAAAATTTACCTTGCTCAAAATGAATAAATTATTACAATTAAAAGACAAATAACAAATAAAAGAACATTATGGTTAAACATCACTGCCAGAATATATTGTCACAATTACCCAGTCATCGTTTGCTCGCCTTAGATGTACTGCGAGGGCTCACTATCACTGCGATGATTCTAGTAAATAACCCAGGGAATTGGTTATATATGTACTGGCCGCTTAAACATGCTGATTGGCATGGCCTAACACCCACTGATTTAATTTTCCCATTTTTTATTTTTATTGTTGGGATGTCGATCACACTATCGGTTAATGCCATGCAGGCAAAAGGAATTACGAAACAAAGTATACTCAGATCTGGTGTAGTGCGTACGGTAAAGCTAGTTGCATTAGGTTGGTTTTTAGCCCTGTTCTACTATAATTTTCGCGATCCTAATTTCAGCTGGCTAGATGAACGTTTAGCAGGTATTAGGATCATGGGCGTTTTACAACGCATCGGTCTAGTTTATCTGATTGCCTTAGCTTGTTACCTTTATATAAAACCAAAGTATATTGCGCTTACCTTTGTTAGCTTACTCATCGGGTACGGCGCATTAATGATATATACGCCCTATTCATTGCCTAACGGTGAAATCGTTAAAGGGCTGTGGCTGCATGGTAATAACCTCAGCGCTTGGCTTGATAATTTACTGCTCGGTGCAAATCATGTTTACTATGCTACAGCAAAACCTTTAGCATTTGATCCAGAAGGAATACTCTCAACCTTACCTGCAATTGCAACGGCATTATCAGGAATATTGTGCGGATACTATATAAGCACTGAAAAAAACCTTGGCAAACAAGTCAGAATATTTACCCTAGTGGCTATTACAAGCATTGTTTGCGGGTGCTTACTTTCACTTTTAATACCAATAAACAAAGCACTATGGACACCAAGCTATGTAATAATCAGCTCAGGACTAGCGATGTTATGCTATGCACTGTGTAGCTATATTCTCGATATTCGTAAAGTTCGCTTGTGGAGTGCGCCGTTTTTAGTGTTTGGCGCTAACGCTATTTTGTTCTTTATGTTTGCTGGCATCGTAGCGCGAATTTTAATTATGATCCCAGTGGCTGATACAAGTTTAAAAAGTGCTATATTTAATCAAGTATTACAACCGCTATTTGGTAATTATTTAGGCTCTTTTAGCTATTCGTTGCTATTTTTACTCGCCTCTTATCTAGTGATGTATGCGTGCTATAAACGCGGGATTTTTTGGAAAGTATAATGTCTAAGCCTCATCAAGAGGCTGCTTGACTCACTTTATCTAATAAATACAGCACAGATTGGTAGTTAATACCACTGTGCTGAGTTAAGCCAATTTCACAACTGCGGCTATTAGAAATACCGCTACTGCAATTTTGAGGCACTTGGTTACGCAGCGTTTTTAATGCATTAGCATTTAGCTCTGGCAAGTTAAAGCCCTTATCGCCGGCAAAGCCACAACATTCAATATCAGCCGGAATAATTACTTCGTTACTGCATGCTTTAGCTACGGCAACAAGTTGTTGTTCACTGCCACGGCGCTTGCTACTACAGGTAACATGTAACATAACCGGCTCTGGTTGGGCTGTGATGGTCAGCTTAGGCAATAAATATTGATAAGCAAACTCAGCGCTTTCGAGTACTGTTAAACCGCGCTGTTGCGCTGCTTCATTGCTTGTTAATGCACATGGACTGGCGTCAAAAATAATCGGGTAACGACCATTTTCAGACACCTGCTGCGCGATATCGAGTAACTGCTCAGCTTTACTTTTTGCCTGTTCAGGTAAGCCTTTACTGGCAAAGGGCATGCCACAACATAGCTCATTAATTTGCATCGGCAGTAACAGTTCAATTCCCGCTTTAGTCGCGAGGCTATGCATAACTTGCATAATTGAGCGGCGATCATCCGCTTGCTCATCGGCTGCAAACACCCTGCTGGCACAACTGGGAAGATAAACCACTTTATCAGGCTGTTGTGCGTGTACTATGCTGTGATTAATTGGCTGCTCCCCCCTTGGCCACGCTGAATAATAAAGTGGGGTGCCAATCAGCTTATTAGTAGGTTTGGTTAAAGTACGCAGTGCCTGTGCACCAATGATGTTTCGCACCATCGCCATACTGGTTAAACCAAAGCGTGCTGTATTTGCTAATACCGCAAAATGTTTGACCGCAAAACTGGCTATGCGCGGCGCCACTTTTGCATTGAGTTGCTTTTTTGCCCTCAGGGATTTTATAAATTCACCGGTGTTAATACCGACGGGGCATTTCATGCCACACAGCCCGGTTGCTGCACAGCTATCAATACCTAAATATTGAAAATCTTTTTCGATACTGCTGAGCTGACGATTAATGTGCTGTTTTTCGCTAATATCACCGGTGTTACTAAGTTGATTAACCAATTCAGCGCGACGTCGCCACAGCGTAATACGTTGGCGCGGCGTTAAGGTGAGTCCTTTTGATGGGCATACGGTTTCGCAAAAACCACACTCAATACATTTGTCGATTATATCGTCGCTGCTAGGCATGGTTTTTAAATGTTGAATATGGCAGTTTTCATCGGTATTGATGATCACTCCTGGGTTTAAAATGTGGTCTTTATCAAACAATTGTTTAATACGTTGCATCACAGCAAAGCCATCAGTGCCCCATTCAGTTGCCACAAACGGCGCCATATTTCGCCCAGTACCATGCTCAGCTTTTAATGAGCCATTAAGTTCAACCGCCACCAGTTGCGACACGTCCCGCATAAATTGCTCATAACGCGCTACTTGCGCTGGTGTATCGAACGCTTGGGTAAATACAAAATGCAAATTACCCGCTAAGGCATGGCCAAAAATAATCGCTTCATCGTAACTGTATTTATCAAATAATTGATGCAGAGCTTTAACACCCTGAGCTAATACATCCAGCTCAAAAGCCACGTCTTCAATGATCACAGTGGTGCCATTTTCGCGCACTGCACCGACTGCCGGGAACGTACCTTTACGAATATTCCATAATGATGCATTGCGCTTAGCATCTGTTGAAAACGCCATAATCGCTAATTGATGGGCGCTAAAATGTGCGACAAGCTGATCCACTTGTTGTTGTAAATTAACTAATTTTGTTGCGTCTTCTGCACGTACTTCGATTAACAATGCTGCACTATCTGCTGGGTAGTTATGAACATCTTTAGGCATGATGTCATGATGCGCGACGCACAGGAGCGAGCGCTTATCCAATAACTCAACCGCCGCTACATCAAGCATTGCTAGCTGCTTTACTAATTCACAGACTTGGCTTATATCATCAAAAATAATAAACGCTGAGCTTTTATGAGCATGATCAATCACCGTGTGGTAAGTAATATCAGCAATAAACCCCAGCGTACCTTCAGAGCCAATCATTAAATGCTTAATGATCTCAATCGGATCAGTGTAATCAATTAGCGCGTTTAAACCATAACCCGTGGTATTTTTTAAGCGGTATTTATGAGCGATACGCTGTGCCAACTCAGGATTATTTGTAACCTGCTGGGCAAGCGCAGTGATATCGTTAATAAACGGTTGATGGCTATGTAAAAATTCAGAACGGCTTTGCTCACTGCGTGTATCAAGCACTGTACCGTCAGCGAAGATTAAGGTCATGTCCTTTATTGTATGGTAACTATTTTGTGCCACGCCACAGCACATACCTGATGAATTGTTGGCTGCCATGCCAGCGATTTTACAACTATTGATTGAAGCGGGATCAGGGCCAATTTTACGGCCAAAAGGCGCAAGTACGGCATTGGCACGAGCACCAATAATCGCTGGCTCTAACCGAATAGCAGCACCGTTATCTTCAATTTGATAGCCAGACCAGCAATCACTAAGCAGCACTAATACAGAATCTGTAATTGCTTGGCCTGATAGGCTAGTACCGGCGGCACGAAAAGTAATGGCAACTTTATATGTTGCAGCGGCACTGATGACCTGTTGCGCTTGTTGCTGATCAGCAACCAGTACTATTAATTGCGGCACTAAACGATAAAAGCTGGCATCAGTGCCAAAAGCATAGCGCCTAGGGTAATCTTCAATAAACGCCGAGGCAGGCAGCTTATCACTGAGTTGTTGTTGAAATAGTGTCAGTGCTGTTGCCATTATTTGCCCCTTTGCGTTCTGTTAATTTACTCGCTTGGCGACCCACCAAGCATTATGGAATATATTATTACTTGAAATAAGAGCGAATTACCATTAATAAAAGCTTGTCTAATATTATTTTTTTTCATCTAAATAACTATTAAATCTTAATATTTATGTAATGGTCAGGCAAGCATGTGATTCGTCGGTGGTTTTTGCAGTTCTGCAAAAAAACCGTTAATGTGATAAAAATATGTTGTATTTTAATCCAAAATGGCATTACCATCAGGAATAAAATATTCATAAATAAAATAAGCAATTCAGCTTTGGAGCCTACTGTGTTAAATAAGTTTGCCATATCATCAATTCTCTTTGGACTAGGGTGTTTATTACCAATGAAATCGACCTTTGCAGCGACCAATTTAACCCTTGAGCAACAGCTTGGCCAAAAGCTGATGCTCGATTTTCGTTATTATTGTGAGCAAGACAGCGAGAACACACCTGAGCAAAAGTGCCGTAATGCAGTCACTGAATTACCTGCAGATTTAGCCAAGGTGATCACTAAACATAATATTGGTGGGGTGATCTTATTTGCTGAAAATATCGATAATATTGCGCAAATCGTTAAATTAAATAATGCTATGCAACAAGCTGCGGCAAAGTCGAGCTTAGGCGCACCTTTATTTATTTCAATTGACCAAGAAGGCGGACGTGTTGCACGTATTCCTCGTGATATTGCCACTTCATTTACTGGTAATATGTCGATTGGCGCAAGTTATGCGGTTCACGGCACCAAGTTTGCTACACAATCTGCACAGGTGATTGCTGATGAATTAAAAGCCATTGGTGTGAATGTTAACTATGCACCAACTGTTGATGTAAACATGAACCCTGATAACCCGGTTATTAATGTGCGCTCATACGGTGAAGATCCAACACTTGTGAGTATTTTAGGTGGCGCACAAGTTGCTGGCTTTGAAGGTAATGGCGTAATTACCTCACTGAAACACTTTCCAGGCCATGGTGATACAAACGTTGATAGCCACACCGGCTTGCCAAAAGTAATGCACGATAAAGAAACTATCTGGGAAAAAGATTTACCTCCGTTTCAAACTATTATTAAAAAGCAAAACCCTGGCATGATCATGACTGCGCATATTCAGTACCCAGCACTGGATAGCAGCACATTTGTTAGTAAAGATGGCAAAACCATGATCAAACCTGCGACGATGTCGCATAAAATCATCAGCGAATTATTACGCGATGAAATGGGCTATCAAGGTGTAGTGATCACCGATGCGCTAGATATGGCTGGTATTAGCCACTTTTTCGAACCAATTGAAGCCGTTGTAAATACTTTTGCTGCCGGGGTTGATATTGCTTTGATGCCAATTGAAATTCGTAGTCCAAAAGATTTAGTCGTATTAGATAAACTGATCAGCCGCTTAGTGAGCGAAGTTAAAAAAGGTAATTTACAAGCCGACGAAGTCGCTATCTCTGCTCAACGCATCATCAATTTAAAAAGTAAATTTAAACTGACCACAGAGCTTGACGAATCGTTAGCAATGCAAAAAGCACAACTTATTCTCGGTGATGATAATCATCGCAAAGTCGAAGCTGAGCTGGCTCTTGCCGCCATTACCCAAGTTAAAAATGACCAGCACACTTTACCGATTAAACTGACGAAAAATAGTAAAGTACATATCATCATGCCTGATACCCGCAAGTGTTTGGCGCTACAACAGGCAATTGCAGAAAATACTCAGCAACCACTTGCATTTAGCTGCACCAGTTTACA
This sequence comes from Pseudoalteromonas sp. SG44-17, assembly GCF_014164235.1. NCBI lineage: Bacteria > Pseudomonadati > Pseudomonadota > Gammaproteobacteria > Alteromonadales > Pseudoalteromonadaceae > Pseudoalteromonas > Pseudoalteromonas sp. SG44-17. The sequence continues at coordinate 17,816 of NZ_JACJEV010000006.1, forward strand.
AGGCTTTGAGCCCACAGCGACGTTAAAAGCAATCAATGAAGCGGATATCATCATTGCAGGCAATGCATCACCAAACCAAAGCGCGGTAGAAATTGGCGGCATGGATGACCTTGCTGATAACCCTGCATTTGCAATTGCAAAATCGGCGCAAGGTCCGGCACTTGAAAAACTGCTTCAGCAAGCGCAACAAGCTGATAAGAAAACCGTTTTTGTTAGTTTACGAGCACCATACGATATTGCCACATTTGGCCAATATGCGGATGCAATTTTAGCAACTTATGCGTATAACATAGATGTAGATAATGATGTTAAAGTAGCAGGGCCAGCTTTTACTGCTCTTGCAAAAGTACTAGTTGGTAAAAAGCCAGCGCAAGGTACTTTGCCTGTTACCGTCAGTGGCATTAACAACAACTAAAAGTTTACGAGGATACTATGCAACATAACGCATCACTTACTACGCCTTACGCTATTCGTAATATGATCAGGAATGAAGATTATACCGGTAGTACATCGGGCTTTGTTCCCGGCTTTGTACAGGCTAATTTAGTGATTTTGCCCCAGCGCTATGCGTTTGATTTTTTACAATTTTGCCAAGCAAACAAAAAAGCGTGCCCAATTGTAGCAAGTAGCCGCACGCCTGGAGCTACCAGCATTCCAAATGTTGCTCATGATTTAGATATTAGGACTGACATACCTCGCTATCGTATTTTTAAAAATGGCCAATTGATTGAAGAAGTAACGAATATCAAAGAGCAATGGCGCGACGACTTGGTCACTTTTTTAATTGGTTGCTCGTTTTCATTTGAAGAGTCGTTAAAGTTGGCGGGCCTAGAAATACGTAATATTACGGAAAATAAAAATGTACCTATGTACATGACTAATATTCCTTGCGAAAGCGCCGGTATATTTCATGCTAACATGGTCGTTAGTATGCGACCGATGAAGCCCGCCGATGCAATTCGGGCAATCCAAATATGTAGTCGCTTTCCAGATGTGCATGGAGCGCCAGTTCACTTTGGGGATCCAGCTGCAATAGGTATTAAAGATATTAATCGCCCTAACTTTGGTGAATCTGTCACCATTAAAGACGGTGAAGTACCGGTATTTTGGGCCTGTGGTGTCACGCCGCAAGTAGCCATAGCTAATGCTGCGCCTGATTTTTGCATTACACATAGTCCAGGTCATATGCTGATCACCGACATTCAAAACGCCCATATCTCGGCTTTTTAAACGGGAATAATGATGAAGCTCAATTGTGATTTAGGGGAAAGCTTTGGTGCATGGCAAATGGGCCTTGATGAAGAGGTAATGCCGCATATTGATATGGCTAATATTGCTTGTGGTTTTCATGGCGGTGATAGTGATGTTCTAGCACGCACCCTGATGCTTGCTAAACAACATAATGTCATTATAGGCGCGCACCCCAGCTATCCTGATAAACAGGGCTTTGGGCGTCGCTCCATGGCATTAACACCACAAGAGCTAAGCAATTGCCTGCATTATCAAATAGCCGCAATTGAAGGCATGGCAAAAGTTCAAGGCCTCACTTTAGAGTATGTGAAGCCACATGGCGCGTTATATAACGATATGATGGCCGATAAAACAATTTTGACCACTGTGATGCAAGCTGTTGCCAGTTACCCGAGCCCTTTAAAACTAATGCTTCTCGCCACTGCGAAAGCAGCGCAACATCAACAACTTGCTCAAAAATATCACCTTGAATTAATTTTAGAAGCATTTGCTGACCGCCAATATACCGATGACGGTCAATTAGTATCACGGAAAATTGCTGGTAGTGTGCATGATAAACCTGCGCTAATAGCGCAAGTTAAACAGTTACTCGCCACCGGCTGCGTAACCACACAATCGGGCAAACAACTGCCTTTACACGCCGACAGTTTATGTGTGCATGGCGATAACGCTGCAGGCATTGCCCTTATTCAAGAGATCAAAGCGTTATGCCACACTCGTTAAGTGATGAACAATTAAGTCAAGCAATCGAAACCATGATGGTAGAACAAAACCTACGTGGTATGCAAAATCTCTATGCCTATCAACAGACAGGTACTTATCTGCGCGCTGCAAAGTCGTTATTTGATGCCAAAAGTACGGTACTCATTGGTACCGGTTTTGCCGTCAAGCAAACCTTTGAAACCGATGGCCCTGTTGGCGCCATTGCTTTATACAATGCTTTAATTACGCTGGGTAAAAATCCTATTTTAGTCTGTGGAAACCCCCTTTACAGTGCACTGAAAAATGAATTTAACTGTTTTGAATTGCCACTGAATAATTTTACTGATGCAATGGCTTTTAGCAAAGCTGCGCTGGCTGAGTTAAAACCAGATTGCGTATTGTCTATCGAGCGCCCCGGGCTGTGTCACGGCAATAAATATTACAATATGCGTGGTATTGATATTTCGGCTGATTGTGGTTGTTTTGATTTTTTTGTCAGCCAAGCCTCCTGCCCAACTGTAGCTATTGGTGATGGCGGTAACGAAATAGGGATGGGCAATTTATCACAATATATGACCGAGCTGAGCATTATGCCGTGCCTTACTTGCTGCGATGAACTGCTGTTAGCGGATGTATCAAACTGGGCAGCTTACGGCATTATTGCGTTTTTAAGCCGCTGGCATAGCCAAGACTTACTCGCAGAAGTCGATACTTTAGCAATCCTGCAATATTTGAGTGAACGTGGCAGTGTAGATGGCGTTACTCACAAAAACGAATTAACCGAAGATGGCTTACATGCTATGCATGGCCAACAACTCATCGCAAGACTACGTCAGCTTAGCGGTGTTGCCAATCAGAATGAGGATTTATAATGAGTACGGTGTATTTAAACGGCGACTATATGAACGCAGAGCACGCAAAAATATCGCCAATGGACAGAGGCTTTTTATTTGGCGATGGTATTTACGAAGTGATCCCTGCCTATAATGGCAACATGCTTGGCTTTGCAGCGCATATTGAACGCATGAAAAATGGTTTAAATGAACTGGAAATTGTACTCGATTATACAGCAGATACATGGCGTGAAATCTGCCAGCAGCTGTGTGAGAAAAATCACGGCGAAAACCTTGGTATTTATTTGCACGTTAGCCGTGGCGCTGATACTAAGCGTGCTCATGCCTACCCGAGTGGTATTACGCCAACGGTATTTGCCTACGCCTTTGAAATTCCAGCACAACCCGTTAGTGATATCGACAACGCCACGACTTATACTGTATCCGTTGAGCAAGATAAGCGCTGGCAGCGTTGCCACATCAAGTCAACCGCATTACTCGGCAACGTGATTCATTACCAGCATGGTGCGGCGGCTGGCAATAAAGAAACCATTTTATACAATCGCTTAGATGAGCTTACCGAAGCAAGCTCAAGTAATGTGTTTATTGTTAAAGATGGTGTGATCAGCACACCCCCATTGGATAACCAAATTTTACCGGGCATCACTCGCTGGTTAATTTTAACGATATTACACAGCCACAGTGACTTTAAAGTTCAAGAACGTATTATTACTAAGCAGGAACTATTTGCAGCCGATGAAGTGTGGATCACCAGTGCCACAAAAGAAGTTGGCCCAGTGGTAAAACTCAACGGTCAACTGGTCGCTGATGGCAAACCAGGGAAAATATGGCAACAAGTACAGAGCTTATTTACTGAACATAAATTTGATTATTAATAGCGCTAAGCGGTAATTATAAAAGCCGTGTTTGTTATGTAAACACGGCTTTTAAAATCCAATTAAATTTTCGCTTACTTAGGCTGATACGGCCAAACTTCTAGTACTCCATCACTGCTTTCGCTGACAATTGTTTTATTTTCTTTATCATACGCTACAGCTAAAACTGAGCCACGAATGCGCTGTTGTGTCGCTTTATACTCAGCCAATAATGTACCATCTTTTACACGCCATAATTGTATCGTGCTTTTCGGTGAGCCGGTTAAAAACCATTTATCATCATTTACAAACCGCGAGTGGTTAAACTCTATAAAATTAGTAAATATATTTAGCTCAGCTTTTTTAATACCGGTGTTTAAATCAAGAAATATACGATCATCAACAGAATCTATCGCAAAACCTAAACTTGCATTTTCGTTTATACTGACATGATTAACACGAGTCGCTAATTTGAACTCTTTTAAAATAGTGCCATCTTTCGTTGACCATAAATAACTAAACTTATCGCTTGAACCGCTTAATGCTGTTTTTCCATCGGCAGATAGTGCTACAGAATTAATATCAAGGCGATGAACTTGAAATAGCGTATTTTGCTTCGTTAGAGAGTTGATCACATCAGCTTCACCGCTACGATAGCCTACCACTATTAACTGACCGTTTGCTGATATTGCAATATCACGAGCAATGTTTTTCCCTGTTGACCAACTACCCAGTAGTTGACCATTTGCAACTGAAAATAAATGTACTGACATGCGGTTAGAAATATAAAACTTAGTTTTATCATCACTAAAGCCAAGCAGTTCAATATGTTTTGCATCATCACCGGAAATGCAACTAAACAAGGTTTTGCTTATCTTATTATCCCATACACATACCTTACCTTGCTCTGAGACAACACTTAGCTGGCCATCATTAGATAACGCCGCTGACTCAACAATTTCTTGCGTATGACGAAATTGTGATGTTGATGGAGCTTCAAAAACTGATTCTCCTGAGCAGCCAACCAGTGCCGATAAAATCCCTATTAAAACGAGTGTTAAAATACAAAAGCGCACACGTGTTCTCACTTATATTATTGTTATTAAAAGGTAATTAAAGATCTTACAAGCTATAAAGTAAAGTCTATACTCTCATTTCATCGCCATTTTAGTCATCTGTTTTAAGCACTTAGCCCGCTACTTTGTCGTTGAACTGATGATTGGACCAATATGCGTTATTTTTAGCACTTTAATGCCACACAAGCCTAAAATTGTGTGCTTTAACTGCTTTGTCATGCAGCCTCCTTGAAAATAACGATAATAAACGGGGGTATCAAGCGTTAGTATAACCTCTGCGGTAAGTACTTTAAGAAGTTTTTCAGGAATGCTTTTATTAGGTTGATATTGAAAGGCAAAGCCATTAACGCAGGCCAATCTAAGTCATGTCTAGTGACTTTTAGCTGTTTTAATTGAGTTAAACTTAACACTAATAATTGTGCACGTTTTATAAGCGAAACAAATTCCACATCAGCGTTATCATAAATACGGTAACAACCTTGACGTTCTATGTTTGTCAGTAGACCTATACTTTCATAATGCCTAATTGCTTTAATTGACACGCCTGAACGCTTGCCATTTCACGTAGACCGGCTGCGCCCTTATCAGTAGCGCCAAGCTCAATCGCTTTGTTATCCCTGAAAATTTCCGGCTGGGGAGTAAAATAATATTAATGCTAAAATAAATATGTTAGTAAATCTCTTAACCAAAGCTCAGCTTAAATAGTCATAGCCTTTACTTTATTTATGAAGTTATTAGCGTATTATCAAAGTCTTACTAATGACACTAAACAAAACAGCAAAATGTTATGGATTTTTCTCTTTATACTAAACTGAGCCCACAACTTAGTCATAATAGTTATTGTTGTGAGTTTGACAGTAGCAGTTTTATTGACAGTGACTTTTTAAATTATCAGATTGTGTTACCGCAACAACTACAAAAGGCTGTTGTTAAACGAAGAGCTGAATACCTCGCCGGCCGTTTTTGCGCAAAACAGGTGTTAACCGCCCTCAATATCCCCTGTTTTGATATTATCTCAGGCCCCGATCGCGCGCCCATATGGCCTAAAAACATTATTGGTAGCATTACCCACACGCAAGGGATCGCAATGGCTATAGCATGTCAGCACACTGATATCGCTGGAATTGGTATTGATATAGAGCAACTAATGAGTGCCAAACAAGAGCTAGAGCTACAAAAGCAAATTTTGCATCCCGATGAATATCCACTGTTTAGGCGATTGGCTGGGCAGCTTTCACATCCATTAACCGTCATTTTTTCAGCAAAAGAAAGTATTTTTAAAGCACTATATCCAAGCGTAAAGCAATTTTTTGGTTTTGAAGCTGCACAGCTAATTGCTTTTAATCAGCAACAATTGCAGTTTAAAATTACTAAAACGCTCGCAGAACAAGTGCCTCAAGACACTTACGTAACCGTTTTCTATCAATGTAATAAAAGTGTAGTACTCACCGAGTGTGAATTTACTATCGCAGCTCAACCACTCAAAAATACTAATGTCGGCAAGTAGCCACTAATAATCAATCAGGTATTCATCGCATGATGGTGTACCTTTGGGTTTTGTTATTCTATAACGGTTAGGTGCGATAATTAATAACAAGGAATTAAAATGAAATTGATTGCCCCCGCAGCCCTCCTAACCTCGCTGTGTTTTTCAGTATTAGCCAATGATAACCTGCAAACTTTTCAACTAGAAAATGTATTCGACCTTGAATATGCCAATCAAATTGAAATGACTAACGACGGTAAAACCGTCTACTTTGTTCGAAATCGGATGGACATTAAATCAGATAGTAAAGTTAGTAATATTTGGTCTGTCGACAGTAGTTCAAAGCAATTACAACCGCTTACATCGGGTGTACATATGGATTACTCCCCTGTCTTGTCGCCAGACCAATCACGTTTAGCGTTTATTTCAACTCGTGATGGCAGTAGCCAAATTTATGTAAAATGGCTAAAAACAGGCGCTGTTGCAAAAATTAGTAATCTTACTCAAAGCCCTGCAAGTTTGCAGTGGTCACCTAATGGTCGGCAATTACTGTTTAGCCAATTTGTACCGAGTAAAGTTAGTTCTCCTATTAACTTACCAGGCAAGCCTGAAGGTGCCAGCTGGGCAGAGCCTGCTAAATTTATTGATGACGTATATTATCGTGCCGATGGCGGCGGTTATACCAAGCCTGGTTTTCGTCATTTGTTTACTATTGATGCCAATGGCGGTAATGCCCGTCAGTTAACCTCTGGCGACTTTGATCATGGCGGGCCAGTTAGCTTTTCTGAAGATGGTAACAGCCTTTATTTTTCGGCTAATCGCCATGCTGACTTTAAACTCAAACCAACAAATTCTGAAATATATCAGCTGACATTAAATGATCTACAAATAACAGCGCTTACCGACCGAGAAGGTCCTGATCAGCAACCGCAAATATCACCAGATGGGCGTTATCTTGCCTATACCGGTTATGATGATAAACGTACCAATTATGAAAATACCCAGCTATATATTCTCGATTTAAAATCGGGTGATACCACAAGTTTAACCGCTGATTTTGACCGCAGTGTCGAGCAAATTAAATGGGCTGATAATTCTAGAGGGCTTTATTTTAGTTACGCCAGTGAAGGCCAAACCGCACTCGCTTATCAACCACGTAGCGGCAAACGAAAAGTGATCACACAAAAAATAGGGAGTGTTTCATTCGGTCGCCCTTATTCTGGTGGTGACTTTGATATAAGCGACGATGGTGATGTGGCAATCACGCTTGCTGATACCCAACGTCCTGCTGATATAGCAATAGTTAAAAATGGTAAAACACAACGTTTAACAAAATTAAATGACGACGCGCTTGGTAATAAACAGCTGGCAAAAGTAGAAGAAATTTGGCTGAAATCAAGTTATGACGACTTACCAATTCAAGGTTGGGTCGCCTACCCTCCTGGGTTTGATAGTAGTAAAAAATATCCCCTTATTTTAGAAATACACGGCGGCCCTGTCGCTAACTACGGTCCACACTTTAGCGCTGAAATACAATTATTTGCCGCTAAAGGTAATGTGGTTTTATATATGAACCCGCGTGGTAGTGATTCATATGGGAAGCAGTTCGCGCAAACTATTCATCACAATTATCCTAGTAACGATTTTGATGACTTAATGACTGGCGTTGATGCGCTTATTGGCAAAGGTTTTATTGATCAGTCAAAACTGTTTGTAACCGGTGGCTCAGGTGGCGGTGTACTTACGGCGTGGATTGTTGGCCATACCGACAGATTTGCCGCCGCTGTTGTTGCCAAGCCGGTGATCAATTGGATCAGCTTTGTACTAACTGCTGACTTCTACCCATTCTTTGCCGATTACTGGTTCCCAGGTAAGCCATGGGATCATATTGAGCATTATATGAAACGCTCGCCAATTAGCTATGTTGGTAATGTTAAAACACCAACCATGCTACTCACTGGTGAAGCGGATTACCGCACTCCTATTTCTGAGACCGAGCAATTCTATCAAGCATTAAAGCTACAAGGAGTTGATACAGCAATGGTACGTATTCCTGATGCATCACATGGCATAACAAAACGGCCGTCAAACTTGATGGCTAAAGTAGCTTATATTCAATGGTGGTTTGATAAGCATAGTAAATAGAAATTAGTTAGCGGCGAGAGTAAAGTTAACAAGTTGCAAGTGTGAAGCTAGAAACCGTAGCTTGGTCCTTAACAACTTTTACTCTCGCTAATTTGTCCCTAGTCAAATCCCCTGTAAACCCCCTTTACAAAAAGTGAGTGCTCATTCACATATTCTAAAGTTTACACAAATATCGGACTTTGTAAAAAATCGAGTTAGTAAAATTTCGGTTTATGACATTTTTTGGTCATTGAGTTAGTAAAAAATCGGTTTGAGTCACTGTTTATGGCGTTCAAGTTGGTAAAAAAGTGGTTTGTAGTCGGTTAGAGTTGGTAAAAAATCGGTTTATATTTTCTGATTAATGGCTAATAACGGCCATTTTTATCAAAATCCCCCCTTTCCAAAGAGCTAAAAGCTGATTAAATCGCTAAATTGATAAGAAATACCGCCAAAAAATTTACTTGATAAAACTCTGATCCAAAAATTGAAAATAAATCTGATGCTAGTTAAATACTGATCCAAGCCTTAGTTAAAATCTGATCTGAGCGGTAAAGTTAGCAGGTGTAAAGCTGTATATCCTCTGTAATTGCTAGCATCAAAAAAAGGGCCTTGCGGCCCTTGGTAACATTGTTGAGTTGGACTGTTATGTTAGAACTGGTTCATAGTGTTTGCTTCGCCGCCAGCTTTAAGCGCATTTTCACCTGAGAAGTACTCTTTATGGGTATCTCCCATGTTAGAACCTGCTAAGTCTTGATGCTTAACGGATGCTTGTTCGCGGCGAATTTCTTGACGCTGCACATCACGTACATAAGCCAGCATACCTAAGTCACCAAAGTAGCCTTCTGACAGAATATCAGTGCTCAATGCAGCCGTGTGATAGGTCGGTAGCGTAATTAAGTGGTGGAAAATACCAGCTTCGCGCGCGCCATCACGTTGGAAGTTTTGTACTAACTCATCTGCTGCGACTGCAAGTTCAGTTGCATCCATCTCTGGTGCCATTAGCGCCTTATTATCATCAATGCTTGGATAAGCAGATAAGTCTTTACCTTCGTCTAACCACTGTTGATAAACTTGCTCGCGGAATTTCAATGTCCAGTTGAAAGAAGGTGAATTGTTATAAACCAGTTTAGCGTCAGGAACTTGCTCTTTAACCCGATTAACCAGTTCAGCAATTTGTTTTACATGTGGTTTTTCAGTTTCAATCCACAGTAAATCAGCACCCGACTGCAAGCTGGTAATACAATCTAGTACAACACGGTCTTTTTCTGTGCCTTCGCGAAATTGGTATAAACCATTATCAAGGCGAGTCGGCTTACATAATTGGCCGTTCAGCTTCATTGCCGTATCACCTTCATTTAAATCTTCAACACCGTTAATTGGTGTGGTTTCTAAAAACGCATTGTACTGACTAGCAAGGTCGCCAGGTGTTTGTGATACCGGCACTTTTTGGGTCAAGCTGGCACCAAGTGAGTCAGTACGTGCGACAATAATACCGTTATCAATACCCAGTTCTAAAAAGGCATAACGCACGGCGTTAATTTTTGCTAAAAAGTCTTCGTGTGGCACAGTTACTTTACCTGCTTGGTGACCACATTGCTTCGCGTCTGAAACTTGGTTTTCGATTTGGATAGCACATGCCCCCGCTTCAATCATTTTTTTAGCGAGTAGGTAGGTTGCTTCTTCATTACCAAAACCAGCATCAATATCTGCGATGATCGGCACCACATGACTTTCAAAGTTATCTATTTTATCAAGTACCGCTTGTACATCACCACCAGTTGCTTTGGCGTTATCTAAGTCTTTAAATAAATGGTCAAGTTCACGAGCATCGGCTTGTTTTAGGAAAGTATAAATTTCTTCAATCAACGCCGGTACTGAGGTTTTTTCGTGCATACTTTGATCCGGTAGTGGGCCGAACTCAGAGCGCAGCGCAGCAACCATCCAACCGCTTAGGTATACGTAGCTACGCTTAGTGGTTTTTTGGTGACGTTTAATCGCCATCATCATTTGTTGGGCAGTAAAACCATGCCAACAACCAAGCGATTGTGTGTATTGGCTGGTATCAGCATCATATGCAGCCATATCTTCACGCATGATGTCAGCTGTAAACTGAGCGATGTCTAATCCCGTACGAAAACGATTTTGCAAACGCATACGACTTGCGTATTCAGGATTAATTGCTTGCCATGTTTTACCTTGTGCTTGACAAAGTGTAGCTAAAGTATCGGTTTCACGTTGATAAGTAGTCATAATAAAAAATCCTCTGAACGGGTTAAAACTAAATTTTATTTATATGGTTGTGTGAGAGGCTAAGAGTTAATGCTCTGTAGCGCTTAAATCAACATTAGGCCGATTTATTGGATTTAGTAAATTTATAGTTGTTATGCTGGCTATATATTTAGTGAATGGCTAAAAGAACACCTATTGCGTATTTTTAGGTTATGGTTAACAAAAGATTGCTCACATGCAGTCAATTGCACCGCGACCGTTTAAAAGGATATCGATTATGACACTCTCTCACAGCCAATTTGGATTAACCGTAGATAACCAATTAGCCGATTTTGTTAACCAGCAACTGCTACCCGGTACAGGTATTAGCGAACAACACTTTTGGCAAGGATTTGCTGAAATTATTGATGACCTTAGTCCGCTTAACCGTGCATTATTAGTCAAGCGTGAAGACCTACAACACCAAATTGATAGCTATCACCTAGCAAATAAACACTGGGATGCAGCGCAATACCAACAGTTTTTAACTGACATTGGTTATTTAGTCCCTGAGCCCGATAATTTTTGCATTGAGACAGAAAATGTTGAGCCTGAAATAGCCCGCACAGCTGGCCCTCAGCTGGTTGTGCCAGTAAGTAATGCACGCTTTGCACTTAATGCCGCTAACGCACGCTGGGGGTCGTTATACGATGCCTTATACGGCACTGATGTACTTAGCGAAGAAGATGGCGCTGAAAAAGGCAGCAACTATAATCCTGTTCGCGGTTTTAAAGTAATGGCCTACGCAAGGCAGTTTTTAGATAAAGCGTTACCACTTGAAAATGGCTCACATATTGAAAGTACTAATTATTCGGTAGTTAATGGCCAGCTCATCATCACCTTACGTGATAGCTCACAAACAGGCTTAAAACAACCAGCGCAACTTATTGGTTTTCAAGGTGAAGCACAAAACCCCAGTGCAATTTTATTACTCAGTCATGGCCTCCATATAGAGCTACAAATAGATCATAATCATAGCATTGGTGCAGCCGACAAAGCGGGCTTAAAAGACGTCCTCCTCGAAGCTGCACTTACCACCATTATGGATTGTGAAGACTCCGTTGCCGCCGTTGACGGCGAAGATAAAGTGCAAGTGTATCAAAATTGGTTAGGCTTAATGAAAGGAACTCTCGCTGAGTCATTCACAAAAGATGGCAAAACGATTGAGCGTACACTCGCTAAAGACCGCAGTTATTCAGGTATTGATGGGAAACCGCTAAGTCTAAAAGGGCGTAGTATGATGTTTGTGCGTAATGTTGGCCATTTAATGACAAACCCTGCGATTCAAGATAGCCAAGGCCGCGACGTATTTGAAGGTATCATGGATGCAATGATCACGGTCACTGCCGCACTGCATGACTTAAATGGCAATAGCCCGGTAAAAAATTCAACTGCAGCCAGTATCAATATCGTCAAACCGAAAATGCATGGTCCTGAAGAAGTTGCTTTTACCAATACATTATTTAGTCGTATTGAACAGCTTTTACAGTTACCCAAAAACACCATCAAAATGGGCATTATGGATGAAGAGCGCCGTACATCGGTGAACTTAAAAGCCTGTATTAATGCTGCTAAACAACGTGTGGTATTTATCAATACTGGCTTTTTAGACCGTACAGGTGATGAAATTCATACCTCAATGCAAGCAGGTGTAGTATTACCAAAAGCAGCCATTAAACAACAACCTTGGATCAATGCTTATGAAGACAGAAATGTCGATATCGGTTTGCAAACCGGGTTAAGTGGTCGCGCACAAATAGGCAAAGGTATGTGGCCAATGCCCGATAAAATGGCGTTGATGATGGAGCAAAAAATTGCCCATCCGCAAGCAGGCGCTAATACTGCTTGGGTGCCCTCCCCTACTGCAGCCACCTTACATGCTATGCACTATCATGACGTTGATGTGTTTGCCTGTCAAAAAGCGATTGCCCAGCGTCAACAAGCTAGTTTAACAGAACTATTAACTCCGCCTTTGATGGTTGATCCTAATAGTTTGAGCAAAGAAGATATTCAGGCAGAGCTGGATAACAATGCTCAAGGTATTTTAGGTTATGTAGTACGTTGGATTGATCAAGGTGTAGGCTGTTCTAAAGTGCCTGACATTAACCATATAGGATTAATGGAAGATAGGGCTACACTGCGTATTTCAAGCCAACATATGGCTAACTGGTTGCAGCATGGGGTATGCACGCAGGCACAAATAGAAACTACTATGGCGAAAATGGCAAAAGTAGTGGATGGCCAAAATGAAGGGGATCCGGCTTATGTTAATATGGCAGATTCAGTGCAAAGCTTAGCACAAAGTATTGCATATCAAGCTGCATTAGCCCTTGTATTAGAAGGAGTTAAACAACCCAGTGGTTATACTGAACCATTATTGCATGCGTTTCGTATAAAATATAAAGCGCAACAATAGCTCCCCTTCGAGTTTGTTAGTGTCATATTGCCAGCCCTCGGGCTGGTTTTTTTTGCTTAAATTATCCTTTAACCATAACTTTCCTGAATAATCAGCATTCAGAAAAATAAGCTATCAACAACAAAAAAGCACATTCCAGCAATGAAATGCGCTTTTGTATCTTCTCGAAACTACTAACTTGCTAACTTTATAACTTCAGCCTAATTCACTACCGTGGCGTTATGATAAACGTTTTGTACGTCGTCACAATCTTCCAACATTGCAATAAATTTATCAAAATTAGCGATAACATCGGCATCAGTAATTTCTATATGCACTTGTGGCACGAAGGTGATTTCGTCAACTTCAAAAATAATACCTTCAAACGCCTCTTCTAATGCTGTTTTTGCTTTGTAATACTCGGTATGTGGAGCAAAAACCGATACTTTGCCATCTTCAACTTCTACATCGGTTACATCAACATCAGCCATCATTAAAGCTTCAAGTACCACTTCATCATCGTCACCACTAAAGCCAAGTACAGCTAAATGATCAAACATATGTGCTACACAGCCTGGCGTACCTATTTTTGAATCAGTTTTAGTAAACGGTAAGCGAACATCTTTAATAGTACGATTTGGGTTATCTGTTAAACAGTCAACAATCACCATACAGTTACCTGGGCCATAGCCTTCGTAACGGGCTGTTGCATAATCCTCACCAGCTCCGCCAGCAGCTTTTTCTATCGCTTTTTCGATGACATGTGCTGGTACTTGATCTCGCTTTGCGCGTTCGATTAAGCGTTTTAGCGACTGGTTTACTTCTGGATCAGGTTCACCATTTTTTGCTGCTACGTAAATTTCTTTACCGTACTTAGAATTAACTTTGGTTTTAGCATTGGCTGTTTTCGCCATGGAGCTTTTACGTACTTCAAATGCTCTGCCCATCTTATGCCTCTATTGGAAACTCGATATTGGCAACATTTTAACAATTAGCGCGGTATTGAGCTAGTGATTAAATGACTGCAAAATCACAATTATGACATTTCATTTGACAGTACTCATGTTTATAAAAGTTAAACAACGCACTATTTAACATAACATATTTAATACCTTTAAATGGAGACATTTAAAATACGTGATTGTCGTGTTTGCCCTAAATTATTTATTAAGTTAGGCAATTCAGAAAAATGGTGCAGAATATAATCAGCTTGATCTGCATATGCAGGCACATCACTCGGTGCATATAAGCAAGCACGCATATTGGCATTATGTGCAGCCTGGATATCATAAAGATAATCACCAACATAAAGTATGTGTTGCTGATCTATTCCCCATAACGTTGCAATTGCATTCAAAGCGCTCGGATCTGGCTTAGGGGGGGCATCACTACGCGTGAGTACTGTTTGAATTGGCAACGGATTATTTTTTAATTTCAGCGCAGTAGCGCGATCGTAATTGCGAGTCACGATTGCCATTGGTATTGCTTGCTCTTTTAAACACGCGATAGCTTGCGCTACGCCGGGTAACAACGTTGCATGTTGAGCATCTATAAGCTCATGTTGATGGACAATATTCATTGCTTCCTCACGCATGTAAGGCGAAGGAAGACCATCAATAAAACTAAGTAGATCAAGCTCGTCAGGACACCCGACTTGAGCTTTGATAAGAGTAAAATCAAGTTCAGATGATACTAAGGTGCCATCTAAATCAAAAATAACCCCAGCTACTGCACTTTGATACGTGTTCATACCACTCCTTGTATATGATTTAATTTTCATCCAAATTACTTACTTTAAGATAGTTTAAGCAATTGGATATGAAAAGAAACATATTCGTATTTAATTAAAAATTAATAAAAAACGCGCACAAAACCACTGTGCGCGTCGGTTGGGGGACTATTAAACTTGCCTACTTTGTTTGCTCTACCGCTGTATTAGCTGGTTCAAAGCGCGCTTCTAGCCAAGTGTCATCTTGAGTAAAGTGCAGTGTTTTCACTTTGCCTTTACCTTCAACATTAACCATATTCACTTGCGCAGGCCATAAATCGCGCAGCGCGCCGTGACTCATACGGATACCTTTAATATCCTTTGGGATCGGTGCTTCTTGGTAAACCCAAAAAAACTTACCATCAACTTGCGCACCCACTTCTTTCAACACTAGCGGCTCTCCATCGAGTGTTTGTAAAGCAACATGTGATTCGATGTAATCTACAAAGCGTTGTTGATCTTCTTTATTACTAATAATATCGGCGCCACCGGCAAATAAATGCTCCACAGCATGCTCGGTATCATGTAAATAAAAACGATGCATTAGCTCAATATTGCTAGTACGTTTATTGAATAAAACAGTAGTTACTGATGCTTTAAGTTGATGTGCCGTCGCAGGCATAGCAACTATAAAAGCAAGAATAATAAGCATAAAACGCATTATTCTTGTTCCTTAGCGTCATCTTTTTCGTCATCTGTTTTTAGTTCAGTTTTAATATCATGCATGATATCGCGGCTGACTTTGGCTTTACTTTGCTCTTTTTTATACACTTCAATACGTGAAGGAATAATACGACGAGGGTAGTTATTATTTTCAACATCTACGTCTGCAGTTTCCCAACGAGGATCAACCGTTACAGATACCAAAGGCTTGTTCTTATCAGTAATAATAAGTTTTTGCACATGTTTGTGGTTGCGACGCCAGATTTCGGCAGGGATCATACGATCTTCTTTAGTACCATCTTCATAGGTAAGCTCAAGTAAAATTGGCATTACTAGGCCGCCTAAATTCGAAAATTCAAGCACGTAATAGTTTTTATCTTCTGCAACTGCGCGATCGAGTACTTTACGCTCCCATGGCTCTAAGCCTTTTAAAAATTTATTATACGAGTTGCGCTCTTTGTTAGTAACAGTGAAGCGGTCGTTTTCATCGTAGAAATCAGTTACGTCGGAGTTTTCTTCAACCCATAGCTTTTTAGCTTCAGCCTTATTGCGTTCCACAAATAGTGGCATAGGTTTAGCCGCTTCAATATCACGTAGGCGATTAAAATCTATATCAGGATTTTTAGTATCTAAACGTAATTGATAGACTTTATCGAGCGAGATATCAACATGATCAGTGCTATAGAACCAGCCACGCCAGAACCAATCTAAATCAACACCTGATGCTTCTTCCATGGTACGGAAAAAATCAGCAGGGGTAGGGCGCTTGTACTTCCAACGCTGGGCGTACTCTTTAAACGCAAAATCAAACAGCTCACGGCCTAAAATCACTTCACGCAAAATATTTAGTGCGGCCGCAGGTTTGGTATAAGCATTAGGCCCTAAACGCAGTACGCTGTCTGACTGAGTCATTACCGGCACTTGATTTTCAGACTTCATGTAGGCAACAACGTCACGCGGTTCAACCCCCCATGGAATAGTTGGATCCCATTCACGCCCAGCAACACCATCTAAAAAGCTGTTTAAACCTTCATCCATCCAAGTCCATTGGCGCTCATCAGAGTTCACCACCATAGGAAAATAAATATGACCAACCTCGTGGATCACCACGCCAATTAAAAAGCGCTTTTCAGCTTGTGAATAAGTACGCGAACCGTCATCCTGTAACTCAGTTCGTGGGCCATTAAATGTGATCATTGGGTATTCCATACCGCCTACTGGACCATTGACTGACTGCGCAACAGGGTATGGATAATCAAATGAAAAGCGCGAATAAACTTCCATTGTATGTACGATTGCTTCGGTCGAATACTTCTTCCATAGATCGCCACCTTCTTTGGGGAAAAATGACATAGCCATCACTAATGGCTGATCATTACCTCCTTGTTGGTAACCTTTTGCATCCCACATAAATTTACGCGACGACGCCCATGCAAAGTCACGCACATTTTCCGCTTTAAAGTGCCATGTTTTGGTCTTGTCTGTGCCTTCTTTTTCATTTTCTAAGGCTTCATCTTCAGTAACGATAAATACTGGACGCTTTGTATTTTTGGCTTGTTCTAAACGGTTTCGCTGAGTACGGGTCAGCACGCTACTAGCATTATCAAGCTTACCCGTTGCTGAGACGATATGATCGGCAGGAACAGTGATCTCAACATCATAATCACCAAATTCTAGCGTAAACTCACCACTGCCTAAAAAGGCTTTATTAGTCCATGCTTCGTAATCTGTATAAGCAGCTAAACGTGGAAACCATTGAGCAAGTAAGAATATATCGTTGCCATCTTTTTCAAAATGCTCGTAACCAGAGCGAGCGCCAACGGCATCTTCTTCAACGATGTTAAAAGCAAAGTCCATGCTGAATTCGGTGTCTTTGCCTGGTTTCAGTGGTTCATTTAAGTCAATACGCATTAGTGTATCAACAACTGTGACTTTTAATTCTTTACCGTTGTCATCTTTAACATTAGCAATTGTAAAGCCAAGTTCATTGTCACTCATAAATTGTTGACGACGTAGCTGGCTTAAACTTAATTTAGTTGCTTTGGGTTGTGGATCTCCCTGCAAGGCAGAACCATTAAATGTAGCAGTACGTTCTGCAATAGAGTCACTTTTAAAAATATTTTGATCGAGTTGCAACCATAAATACTTGAGTGTGTGTGGTGAATTATTTTTATACTCTATGGTTTGACTTGCTGTTAAGCGACGCGCTTTTTCATCAAGCTTTACATCGATGTCGTAATTAACATGCTGTTGCCAGTATTTTTCACCAGGTTCACCTGCTGCACTGCGATAAACATTCGGTGTAGGCAGCACTTCATCGAGTTGGCGAAACTTATCAACATAACTGCCTTTTGTTTGCTCAACTGCAGAAGCCATGACAGTACTTGAGAGAGCTAACGGTAAAAATATAGCCCCTAAAGTTACAACTGCTTTTTTCATAATTAATCCTGTTAATTTTTCGTAAGCATACTTTGTCAAAATAGTCAGATATATTCAATAAAATAGCGATAAACCGCCGCATTTATAGGGTAAAAAATAACTTATTCTTAAATACTGATGATTAACAACAAGGCAATTATTGTAAAGGGGGTTTACAGCAACTTTTGTACGAAATTCAGGCTTAATTAATGCAAGTCTATTACAGTTAGCTTTACAATTTGTAAACACGTTAACCTAAACGATGAGTAGTAAACCCTCTTACCATAGTATTGAATAAGCTAGCTGACAGCTTGCAGGGGTAACCAATGAAATTTTACATTGTAAAAAAAGATAATAGTGTTGCGGCAATTCCAGCTCAGACTGAGCAACTAAATGAATATCAAAAGCGGGGCTTCGAGTTTGTTGAAGTCGTTGCGGCTTGCGATAAAAACGACGCACTCGATCGCTTTCCAAAACATAGTAAAAAACGTAAAAAGTGGCTTGTTTTATGCAGTAGTTTGGTGGTTATAAGCATAACTTTTAGCTTAATTTCGGCTATTTTTGTATTAATGGCTAAATAATGAAATCTTTAGTTGACCTTTATAGTCATTTGTATTTAAAATCGCCCACTTTTTTGATTTGAGGGGGTTAAAAGCATCGCTTTTCTCCTCAAAAGTGTTTCAACATACTAGTAAAATGCGGTGGGCATATGGATTTTTATATCCTAAAAAAACAACAAGAAGTAATTGCAATTCCAGCAGATGAACAAAGTTGTAAACAGTATTTAGATTCAGGTTATTTTTATATTGATAAAGTAGCTGCCTGTAACGAAACGAATGCGTTAAAAGTACTGCAGGCCAAACAAACCAAAGCACTCAAAGTACCATTAGTGCTGGCATTGTTAGCTTTACCCATGGTGATCTTTGCTTGGTATAACCTAACAAGTTAAAGATTCAGCTTGTGCCCTTGCATCTTAATTTAGCTTGGGTATATTGACGCTCTTAACTGTTTTTTAAGAGCGTGACATGAAAGTCTTACATACCTCAGATTGGCATTTAGGCCAACAATTTTACGAACACAATCGCTGCCAAGAGCATCAGGTGTTTTTCAGTTGGTTGATAGACACGCTCGTCACACAACAAATAGATCTGCTGTTAGTCGCTGGTGATATTTATCACACAGCTACCCCACCTGCTAGCAGTGAAAATCAACTCTACCAATTTATAAAAGATGCCAAAAAACAATGCCCTGCATTACAAATAGTACTTATTGCCGGTAATCATGATTCTGCAAATCGCATAATGGCCGCCCAGCCCCTGCTTGCACAGTTTGATACTCAGGTCGTAGGCCGTTTTGATGCGAATAGTCCAGCAGATGTAGTACTGCGTTTAAATAGCAACTCTGTAACAGCTCATATCGTTGCAATGCCATTTTTACGTGCCAGTGATGTTAGTTCACTTAGTCACACTGAAAACGGTCACGATTACGCTCAAGGCATAGCTAAGGCGTACCAGCTAAGTATTGATCATGCGCTCATTGATAAGCCTGCAACAACGCCGCTGATAGTGATGGGGCACTTACATGCCAAGGGCGGCGATATCTCCAGTGATTCTGAGCGAAATTTGATAATTGGCGGAGAAGAATCAGTCACAGCAAACGTGTTTAGCAATCATGCTGATTACGTTGCGCTGGGCCACTTGCATAAAGCGCAAATAGTCGCAAAGTCCGAGACAATCCGCTATAGCGGTACACCAATGCCGATGTCGTTTTCAGAGCGTAACTATAAACACCAAGTATGTGTTGCTGAGTTTACAACCACCACTGATGATACGATTGCAGTGACTGTAAACCCCCTTTACATTCCTCGCCCAACAGAAGTGATTCTATTACCTGAAGGAGAGTGCGTACCTCTTGAACAATTATGCCAACAACTATCGAGCCTAGACCTAAGCCAATATAGCCAAGCTCCGTATTTAAGAGTAAAGCTCAGTGCAGGGGATACCGATACAACTTTTCGAGAGCAAATTGAAAAAGCACTAGAGAACAAAGAAGTGCGCTTTTGCGGTATAGAACGCGTGCGACAGCATAATAAAGAGCAGCGTTTAACTGTCTTTGAAGATTTAAGCCAAGTCGAGATGCTCAACCCGCAAATGTTATTAGAGCAAGCGTTTGCCAATAACAAAGACATGGCGGGGCAAGCTGTCCCGGATGAGCTAAAAACCCTTTTAAACGATGTAATAAGCGAACTTGCGGAGCAAGAACAACTATGAAAATAACCGCAGTACGCATCCATAACTTAGCCTCAATTGTTGACGCCGAAATCGACTTTACCAAAGCACCGTTAAGGGATGCTGGTTTATTTGCCATAACGGGCGACACCGGTGCAGGAAAAAGCACTTTTTTAGATGCGATTTGCTTAGCCCTTTATACCAAAACAGCTCGATTAAGAGGTGATAAAGGTAACTTAATAGATTTTAATGGCGACAGTATAAAGTTAAATGATCCACGTAACTTATTACGTAAGGGTAAATGGGAAGGTTTTGCCGAGGTCGATTTTTTAGGCCAAGATAAACAGCTCTATCGCGCGCGCTATACCATTCAAAGAACTCATAAAAAAATAACCGGCAAGTTAAAAGTAGCTGAGCACAGCCTCTATACTTTGCCAGACGAAACGCTAATAGCTGATAAAAGCAACACCATAAAAGAAGTCGAAAGTAAAATAGGGCTCAACTTTGAACAATTCTCGCGGGCGGTATTATTAGCGCAACATGAGTTTGCGGCATTTTTAAAGGCCACGGGTGATGAACGAGCCCAGCTTTTAGAATGCTTAACTGGCACAGATAAATTTAGCTTGATTGGTAAACGTATTTTTGAGCGCCATAAAGAACAGCTAAATAAACTCGAATTGCTCAAAGCCAGTTTAGCCAGTTATACCTTACTCACTGACGAAGAACTTGCCGCGAAAACTCAACTACTTGATGATTTAAAACAGCAAATTGAAGATACTACAAAAACCTTAGCTGGCATCGAGCAGGGTATAAACTGGTATAAGCAAGCCAATAGCTTAGAGCAAGCACTGAATCTAGCACAACAAAATCAACAACAAGCCAGTACAGCGCTTAAAGCCATTGCAACACAAAGTGAACAGGCTAAACAAGCGCAAAGTGCACTGGAAATTAAAGACAATCGCAATCGTTTTAAAAGCTTAACGGCGCAAAATAATGAACTAAATACCAAGGTAAATGATTTAAAGAGTATCGATCACGCGGCACTCATTACTGATCTTGCCAGCGCACTTGAAAAGCACAACGAGAGCTTGCAAACGGCGAAACAACAGCAAAAAAGCGCAGAACCAATCATTGCTAAAGCGCGTGAGCTCGACAATCAACTTGCGATGCAAACACAAACAATAACCAGCATTACAAGGCAAAATGAAAAAGAGCAAAAACAACTTACTCATTTACAGCAGCAATTTAAACAAAGCCAAGCAAGTCATCAACAAGCAAAAAAACATTCCGAGCAACAACAGCAATGGCTAACCCAGCATAGTCAACTTAAGCAACTAGCGAGTGATTGGAATTACTATCAGCATAGCTTTAATCAGTTTTTGCACGCTAAGCAGCAATTTGCAACAACGACTGAACAAAGTACACAGCTAGCAGCTGAGCTTATACGGCAAAACGAGCAGCTGGAAACACAAACTAAAAAACTGACGCTAAGCGAACAAACACTTTTAAGCGAACAACAAAAGCTTGATCAACTCAACAAGCAACACGGCCAATTTAATATTGAGCAATGTGATGCCAAACTTAAAAGTATCGATTACTTAAAAGAGCAACGCGAGCGTTACAAACAGTTTAATCAAGAGCTAAAGCAAAGCACGCAACAACAAAGTGTTATTGCAAGCAAACTAAGTCAGGGCGAGCAAACACAAACAACGCTAACCCAGAACCTAGTAACGCGAGAACAAACGCTTAAACACAGTGAATACGCACTAAATCAAGCTCGCTTGCGTGCCAGCGAAAGTGTCGAACATTTACGTGCTCAACTTATGCCAAATGAACCTTGTGTGGTATGTGGAGCAACCGAACACCCATTCGCAGATCAGCAATTAACTAACTTAATCGCTGCTTTTGAAAATGACTATAAAACTGCAAAACAGCACTACGAAAATGCCCTAGCAGAGCTTCACTCGCATCAAACTCAGCATGCTGTACTCGTTGCTGAACACACACAACACAGCCAAGCGGTACAGACTGCACAGACTAAACAGCTTGAAATAAAACATACCATGCAAGCGGCCCGCACTGAACTTAATGACTTAACCTCAGAGCAATTGGAGGCCAGTTACATTGCGCTCAATGAACAAAAAACACAGTATTATGCAACACAAAAACAACAGCGCAACTTGCAAGAGCAGGTAAACCAACTGCAAAGTATCTTTAAAAATGAGCAGCAAGCTCAACAACAGTTACATACACGCCACCTTGAACTAAGCAATCAACAAAGCCAGCTCAATAGCAAGCTAAGTGAGCTAAGCACACAAATTAATGAGCTAACCGCGACCCTTGGTTCACAATTTCAAGAGGCTCAATTTTGGCAACAACTGCAAAATAATACGCTTGATTTAACTGAGTTAAACCAGCAAGTTGAGCAATATCAGCACAACCAAGAGCAACTTGAGCAAGCGCAAAAACAACTCGATAGCGCTGACCAACAGATGCAGCAGTTTACACCGCTGATCAGTGATGCGGAGCTGATCTTAAAAAACCTAAATGATGATTTAGCCAAAGCACAGCAACAACATAGCAGCTCGCAAAGTGAGCGCTTAGCGCTATTTAATAATGAACACATTAGTGCTGACGACTACCAAACGAAGCTAGCTGCTCAACAAGAGCAATGCCAAGCTCAGCTTCAGCACAGCCAAAAAGCGCACGATAACGCGATAAAACAACGCGACGAGCACGCGATAACGCTGCAAGGCCTCGAGCAACGGCTACTTGAAAATGCGCAAGAACAAGCCGACCTCGATACTCGCTATAATCAATGGTTTGCTGAATTTAAAAGCCGCTACAGCGATGCAAGCCACGAACAGGTCACAATTTTACTAACACTAAGTAGCGATGAAATTAAAACGCATTTAAAGCAACATGAACAATTAGCGCAAGCTTTAATAGATGAAAATGCCGCGTTAAAGCAGCACAAACACGCTTACTTACAGCATCAAAACAGCGATAAACCTAAGCAAAGCCATGCTGAGCTTATTCAACAGTTAGCCAATTTAAACGATCAGCAAGCTGCGCAGCACAAAGCACAGCTTGCAACCAATACTGTACTTGAACAGCACAATCAAAACCGTCAGGCGCTGCAAGGCAAACAAACTGAATTGGCAACCTTGCAAAAACACGTCGAGCAATGGCATGTACTTAATAAAGTCTTGGGTGATGCAACGGGTAAAACCATGCGTAACTTAGCACAAACGCAAACGCTAAAAATATTATTACACTATGCAAACAGCCACTTACGAACGTTAAACAAACGCTATGAACTTACAGCTATTGAGCAAACCTTGGATATCGCCATTGTTGATAAGGACATGGCCGATGAGCAACGTTCAGTTAATACCTTATCCGGCGGCGAGTCGTTTTTAGTCTCGTTGGCACTTGCGCTGGGCCTTGCATCTTTGTCATCCAATAAAGTAAGTATTAACTCTTTGTTTATTGACGAAGGCTTTGGTACGTTAGACAGTGAAACATTAAGCATTGCCATGGATGCACTTGATTCATTACAAGCGCAGGGGCGCAAAGTGGGCGTGATCTCCCATGTATCTCAAATGACAGAACGTGTTGCTACCCAAGTTCATGTCGCCAAGAAACCTGGTGGCTATTCGACTGTTACAATTATTTAAGGAATAGTAATGCCAACATTTACACAAGACGAAGCAACGCAGTATGATTCTCGCATTCCTCGTTTAGTACCGGGGTATGAATTGCTGCACAGCAGTACCGCAGCGCAACTACAAGCAACGCTCGGCGATGAAGCGCATATTTTGGTAATAGGCGCCGGTACCGGTAAAGAAGTCGCCCTCCTTGCTGCCTTGCAGCCTAAGTGGCATTTCACTGCACAAGACACCTCACAAGACATGCTCGATATCGCAAAGCAACGATTTGTTGAGCTTGGGATCAGCGAACGGGTTACTTTACACTTAGGCTCGCCATCCGAACTTAAACAACAAGCGGATGCCGCATTATGCTTATTAGTGATGCACTTTGTGGCAGATAACGGCGATAAAAAAGCCATGTTGCAAGCAATTAGCACACAGCTAAAAGCACATGGGCAATTATATTTAGCCGATTTAATGCGTCCAGAAACACTTTTTGAGCGTGATGCCCAATTGATACTCAGCAAACAATTAGGCTTAACTGAAACAGGGGTAGAGCGCATGCAGCATAATTTTGAGCATGAGTTTTTCCCACTTGATAGAATTCGTCTTGCCGACTTACTCGATGAAACAGGCTTCAATAGTGGCAAGTTGTATTTTAAAACACTTGGTTTTAGTGGTTATGTGGCACAAAAACGCTAAACGTAAACTAATAATTTACCTTTCACAATGCTCTATTACTACTTAGACATGCATTAAAGCATTTTTAAAACCGTTTACCCAACGCTGGTTAACGGTTTTAATATTGACACTTTATTTTTCAATATTTTACCCTAACCAAATAGATTCGTATTAGGTCTAATAAAACCACCATTACTTGGGATTGTGTATCATCCCACTAACAACAATGTACTGACACACTTAGAATCAACAATAATTTTTTCATGTGCTTTTAAGCCAAATATAAGCTTTTAACGGTTACCGTCTTATTTGGTTGTACCTATAAAGTTTGCAATAACAAAAAATAATGGTAGGCTGTACGTTCATCTTTTACAGGACGTAACTAATGAAAAAATGGATTTTTATATTAATCTCCCTCAGTTTCAGCCCGCTATGTACTGCATCCGCTGTTTACTCCCCTTTGACACAACCCCAATTAGAACAACCTGACACAACACTATTCACTCGACTAGCAGATTTTTGTAATCGCAGAGAAAACATCACAACATCAACCGATAAAGACAGCTTCGCGAATATAATTGAATCACCAATAACAGCTGGTTTTTATCTACACTCATATAACAACACGGCAAAACAGACTGCATGGCGCAATTTTTATGAGTTGCCAGCGCGCTGTAAAACTAAAGAAAACGCCACCATTAATGCACTTTGGTGTACGGAGCATCAGCGAAAAAAACGCCAACAGTTTGAGTTACAATGGCAAACAGCGGGCAACTTACAACGTGCCGAAGTACAACCTAATGATCATGTCTATGAAATCATCCTACCCAGAAAAGGCATGCAATCGATTAGTTTAGCTACTCAAAACGTAAAGTCACTCCCCCAAACAAGCTTATTACAACATGCTTCTTCATTAATGGGGATTGTCTGTATTTGTTTGTTTATTACCGTTTTGATTTTATTTTTTAGTTGGCGACATGCTAAAAGGGTGAAGCGGTTCGTAATCTTAACTCATACAAATAAAGTAATTTATAGCAGCAAGTAACAGCCCAGAGCAGGCTGCTACTAAACGAAATAGCCTGAGCTTTGGAGAATCAATCTCCAGCGACAATTAATAAATTAATCGTCGGTTTTTAACTGTTTTGCACGCTCTTGTGCTGCAATTAATTTGGCTGATTTTGGCACTGTTTTTTTCGGGACAATCGTCGGCTTTTCTTTTGAATTTGGATCCCAAGTAGGGTCGAGTGATAAATTAGCAAATGGATTAGCTTTACTCTGATTTGGATCTGCTACAGATGCGCCAGATATATCATCTCTTTCATCTTGCTCTGATACACTATGCTGCTCTGCTGCTAATTCATCGTTTAATGCAGCAAGCGCCTGTGCTATTTCATCATCACTGTCAGTTACCGTTAAAGTATCAGCTTGTGGTTGAACATCCACGGTCGTTGATAGCTCAACTTCCCTCATTTGCGAAAGGCCTGATGTGAGCACTTGGCCACTACTATTAACAGCATCCGAATGGACAATTTCATTTGCTACTTCATTCGTTGCGCAATGAATAACGTTTTCATCATCCATTTTAGGTAATTGCTCAGCTTCGCTATCGAGCTCTGTTGTGGTCGTTTGGTGTGGTTCTAAATTAGTTTCAAGATCAGCTTCAACATTTATCGTCGCAGACTTTATGACATCTTTAGGTTGTTGTGGTTTCTGACCTGGTAATGGCGCATCAGGATCAAACATACGCACTTCAGGCTCTTTAAAATCATGCTCATTTTTAAAAAGCCGCTGCGTTAGCTCAACTTTTACGTTCACATCGTCTGCACTTATCACTTCAGTTTGTGGAGTTGCAATCGCTACTTGCTCTGCTATAACCGCTTTTTTTGGCGCAACAGTGGATTCGCTTGCTACGGGCTCAGCCTTTGCGGGGGTTGGTTTTGATACAGCGGCTTCTGTACTTGAAGCCTTATCAGTTGCAGGAATTAGCGGTGCAGTTTCAACTGCTGCTTTTTTGTTAGCGCGTAAGCGCAGCAGCAACATTGCAGCTAATAATAAAACTACTAACAACAATAAACTTGGCATTAATAACGAATCCGACTCAGTGCGCACTGGTTCTGGGGCTGTTACCTTTATCGTCGCAGGTTCGCTTGTTATTACTGCTTCGGGTGTAGCGTCAACTTCATCATTGTTTTGCCCAAGCGGCTGTTCGACTGTGGTTTCTGCGCTGCTCTTTTGCTCAACTTCAATACTTTGGACATTCTCAACATTTTCAACAATTACAGACGCCTCCCTTTGAACTTCTGCTGGCTTATTTTTGGCTACTGCCGAATTGCTGTCAAGGGGGTTTACAGTCGAGTTTTGCGTCTCTAATGTAGATTTTATTTTATTATCAACATGTGTTTTTGGTGCAACCACTACAGGTGCTGGTTGCGCTTGAGACGCTGGAGGTGGGTTACTGCAGTTGTTTTTATAATCTTTTGCCGCATTTCGATAACTACGGCTACTTGTATTATCGCTGTATTGTTGCATTTGTTGTTTATACAAAATGCACATAGCTTCACTGTATTTAGCAAAGCTATTGAAACTAAAAGTAAATAAAATAAATAAGCAAAGTCGTAATACGTGAGCCATCATAAATCTATTAAACAAAATAACACAATAAACCCAGTTTAATAGTTGTGCGCAAATTTATCTAGCAGTGTGTTTTGCTAATCAATTACCATCAAGGTACGGTATTCATCGTAAGCAAATTGATCTGTCATGCCGCTGATATAATCTTGAATAAATCGACAGCGATAATAAAACTCATAAGCGAGTACATGATCGGGTTCAGCTTGCATCGCTTCAATGGCTTGTAAATAGCTATTTAAATGCTTTTTCGAAAGTTTTTTGAGCAACCGTGTTTCAATTAAGAAGCGACCATCCCCTTTGACCACCCGTTTAAAGTCATCATGACTTAACAGCAGTAATGGCTTATAACAATCAAGTAATCCATTGATAATTCGATAGCCTTGTAATTCAAGTTTACCGACTTCCTTATGTGAAAACACATACTCAAACGCCACTTGTTTCAAAGTGGTGGTTATAGCGTGTAAATGACTGCGGTCTTCTAACAAGGCTTGATTAAAATCACCATGATAAACCGCTTCAATATTATCTATAAAACGTTTGGCCGCATAATTAACCAGAGGGTGGAGTAGAGTTACCCGTAAATAAATAAAAAACTCGCTATTAAAGTTATAAGGTTGCTGAGCGGCCTTATCGAGGGCATAGTTAACTGCTTTTTCAACCACGTGCTGATGTTCTGCATCGTCAATAGTAAGATTAGTTAACACTTTTTGATAATGCTGTTTGAGTTTATCGCATAATAACTCAACAGTGATGATGCCCTTTTCTACGGCATCTTCAATATCAGCTAAGCAATATGAAATATCATCAGCCGCTTCCATTATATAACTGGCGGGGTGGCGACATTGTGGCTCTATCAATAGCTCTTTTTGCAATCTTTCAACAAAGTTTTTTTCACTGTAGTAAAAGCCTACTTTTTTCATCAAATAATTTTTAGTTCGTGGTATATCTTCTTTAGCCATACTTGCCGGACGCGTGTATTTTAAAATACCAGCCGTTTGGCTATAGGTTAAATTAAGTGATAACAGTGAGTGTACAATACGGATACCTTGCGCATTACCTTCAAAGTTACAAATATCTTGTGCTAAATGTTTAAATATTAAGCCAATTCCCGTGTGTGGATCGGCGCAGCGCTGAGGGGTAAGCGTTGCTAAATTTGCGTTAAACCAGTGATTAATCGCCGCTTCACCAAAATGACCAAACGGTGGATTACCTATATCGTGCATCAAGCAGGCCATTTCAACCAGACTTTCAAGCGGCCTCTCTAACCCTGTTAGGCCATATTCAGCTTGTTGTTTGGCCGTTAAATTCGCAAAGATGCGTTGCACTATAAAACGCCCAACTTGTTGTACTTCGAGGGAGTGAGTTAACCGCGAGCGTACCGCAGCATTGCGCTCCAACGGAAACACTTGCGTTTTTTGTTGTAAGCGGCGAATTGCAGCACTATTGATGATACGGCCACGATCGCTTTCTAACGCCATCTGTAAATTAGGGGTTGAGCGCAGCTCACGCGCTGACGTTATTTTTTTGCTGAAATCGATCATAGACGCTCCTTTTATTGTCTACTTTTAATCTAACAGCTTGTTTACTAAATTAATATCCATGACTGCTGTTCGCACATAAATTTATCTATTAATAATTATCATGGTCATAAAATAGCGGTACACTGCATATTAAACATAAGCATATCGTAACGTATTTGTTTATTTTCTGATTATTAATAAGGTAGTAATACAATGAAGCCTATTTTAAGTTTTCTGTTATTAGCATTGCTCATTTATAGCTCTTTTAGCCACGCTAAAGACGATAAAAACTCTGCAAGTAATACCGTAGTACTTGTTTCTCTTGATGGATTCCGCTGGGATTACATCGAAAAACACGGTGCTAAAAATTTAGCCGCAATAGCTAAATCGGGGGTTCGCGCAACTAAAATGCGCCCGGTATATCCGACTAAAACGTTTCCTAATCATATATCTATTATTACAGGTTTATTGCCAATTAATCATGGCGTAGTAGATAACCGCTTTTGCGATACTCAAAGAAATGAATGCTATAGCATGGGAAAAGGGAAAGACGACAGCACATGGTTCAACGGTATTCCACTGTGGAATTTGGCGTCGATGCAGGGATTAAAATCAGCCGCTTATTTTTGGCCAGAATCAGATGCGCGATTTAATGGCATGCTGCCGGATTACTTTTACCATTATTCAAAATACAGTGATTATCAAAATCGTGTTGATCAAATTATTCAATGGCTAACATTGCCAGCAGCGCAGCGCCCGCAATTAGTTGTTAGTTATTTTTCACTGGTAGATAGTATGGGCCATGAATATGGGCCTGATGCAGAGCAAACCAAGCAAGCGGTAAAAGAAGTAGATGTATTAATGGGGCAATTACAGCAACGCCTTAATCAACTAGAGCAAAATGTTAACTTAGTGATTGTCTCCGATCATGGTATGAGTACCGTTGAGCCAAACCAAAGTATTGCTATCAGCAGCTTACCGAAAGACGACAAGTTTATGGTTAAAAATACCGGACCGAGAGTATTGATCTATGCTAATAAAGGCACTACAAAAGCTGAGATCACAGCATATAAACAACACTTAACGAAAGCAGCAAAAGGGCGCTATACCGTGCTAAGTGATGAACAACGTAAGCTTTATCACTATGCTAACAATGGCCGAACTGGTGATATTATTTTACAAACCACAGCGCCAAGAAGCTTTGCTGATACCGGTAAAGTAAGCTATTTAGGTACCCATGGCTATGCTTATAGCGAAGATATGGCGGCAACCTTTATTGCCAATGGCCCGGCATTTAAAAACTCATTGGTAATCGATGAAGTAAATAATTTAGATATATATCCACTTATTGCCAAAGTACTGGGAATTAAAGTACTCAATGCAATCGATGGCGATGGCGCAACACTTTGGCCTGCTTTAAATTAAATAATAAAAAGAGCGCTAATGCGCTCAAAAGGGAAAAACTGTTCACTAAAAATAAACGCTATTTAAAGTTAGCAATACTGTCTTTAGTGGCATTTACTGTACGCCATGCAAACGATTCACCAGTTACACCGTAAGGAATACCATTAACACTCCAGTTCGGGTTAGAAAAATAATCATACTGCGTGGCACTACCAAATACATGAGGGTACGCCATAATACTGGCAAACTGATTTTGTACGCCATGGCCCATACCATCAACATAAACACCACCTGATGTATCACCTTGCTTACGAGAGTGTGCTAAGCCTTGATTGTGGCCTAATTCATGTACAAAGGTTGTTGCTCCACAATCTACCGCTGTAATACTGTACATACTGTTACTTACTGAGCTATATAAATTACCATTACTGCCATTGCCAACCCACGCAATACCACACGAAATTAGGTTACTGCCAGCACTTTGACCAGTACCAAGCACCGCAACCATATCTGCCCCCCAACTATTGCGTAAACCTTGAATATAACTACTGTTAGTGACTGAATTTAGCCAGCTGCTAGAAGGTGTAATTGCATGATTACCTAAGTTTTCGCTGCCTACTAAACGCAGTGAAATATCAATACCATTTTGGCTATAAACCTGATTACTAAAAGCAATATACTGGTTAATTTTAGTATTAATGTTTGCAGTGGCGGCCGCCGCTTGATCTGTATATAAAATCGCAATATCAATAGTCGCGGCGTGGCTAGTTGCAGTCATACCTAATGCACATAATGCAGCTAAAGTAGTTAGTCGTTTATTCATAGTAGTTCCTTGTCAGGTTGTGTTGTATTACTGTGTTAAAGTCTGCTCTGAAAAATTTCTATAAGTTATTACCTTCTGCTTTTGGTGCAAACGGATCCTCACCATTGCTTGGCTCTAATGTGGGTTGATTAGTGACTTGATGTTCCATGTGGTTTTTATAAAGATCTCGCTTTGCCGCAAGCCAACCATATTGCCCTTTACCTTCAAATACATAATTACCGCTTGGTGCAGTTAATTGGCCATATATAGCGTCTGCGCCAATAGTCATCACGGTGGTGTGAAATCGCCCATCAGCACCAAGCACTCGGCCAAAAATACTTTTATCACCATTGCTAGCAGCAATTACATTGGTAACCTCTGCGCTAAAGGTTTCAGCGGTTTGTGGAATAGCTAGATCAAAATTATCGCCTTGCTTTAGCTTTCTGAGCGCAACTAAGTCAAATTCTATATAAACCTCATTATGTAAATCTGTAGGCAAAAATCCTGAGGCTTTGAGAATCTGCTCTGCTTTCTCTGAGAGTCGATTAATAGCATCAAATTCATCATGTGTTTGATTTACAGCTACTTTAGGTTTAGCTAAAACTCTTGGTAACGATATATCTGGTGATGTTTTAGCCCCTAACTTAGGCGCTATAGTCGATAACTGAACGTCACTCGTAGGAACCGAATGGGTTACATTGCTTTCTTTGTAGATAACGAACTCATATAGCAAAAAAGCACTGATCGGAACGATAACAATAAATGCAATAGCCCTTTTCATTTGTCTCTCTTTTAGATCTAAAGGTTAATATATTGTTATTTTTACATCAGAGTAAATTAAATCGCAAGCATAAATTTGTTACCGAAAACAAAAACGAAACTTTCAATATTTATCATATTAATCTTACAGTTAATAAATTAAATATATAAAAGTTATGAATGAATAACTTTAATACTAAAAATACAACGCGTTAAGTTAACATTAACTTATCAATTATACCTTTTGTAGTTACATACTTTATTGCAATAAAAAAACACCTACTATTGATTAACCAAAATGAGATATGAAAAATAATATTATCGTGACGATAAAATTTATTTGTTTTACTGCACATCAGATGAACCTCATACTCCGCGTCTTTTGCCGCAGACTCTCATCATCATAAGTGACTGTGAACATCTATAACGTAGTGAGCCTATTTTTTCTGTGAGCTGCGGATCAATACTCAAGAGGAAATACCATGCGTGGCTGGATCATTTATAAAGACAGTGCTGGATTACTAAAACAAGAGACCTACGAAGTAGAGCGTTTACTGGCCGCAGCAAAAGAAGAAGGTATCGATTTACAAGTTTTCTCTCCCGATCAATTTGATTTAACTATCACCCGCGAAGATGGCAAAAGCATTCTAATTGACGGTGTAACCACAACTTTGCCTGACTTTGTTATTCCTCGCATGGGCGCCAGCACCACCTATTTTGCACTAGCAATTATTCGCCATCTCGAGCGACTAGGGGTGTACTGCGTTAATAGCTCACAATCAATTGAGACGGTAAAAGATAAACTGTTTGCACAGCAAATTTTAGCTGAGCGTAACTTACCTACACCAAATACTATGCTGGTAAAATTTCCAGTAAATATCGACTTAGTAGATAGGCAAATAGGCTTTCCAGTGGTGATTAAAACACTTTCAGGCTCGCAGGGCAGTGGCGTATTTTTATCAAAGTCAAAAAGCGAATTTGACGATTTAATGCAATTAATTGAAGCCGCCAACCCGCAAGCTAATATCATCTTGCAACAGTTTGTTAAATCTAGCCATGGTCGTGATTTGCGAGTACTCACTATTGGTGGCCGTGCTGTCGCATGTATGGAGCGAAACTCTGGCGGTAAAAACTTTAAAGCGAACGTGAGTGCAGGTGGCACTGGTAAACCGCACCCAATTACTCCAGAGATTGAATGGTTAGCTACACAAACAGCTAATGTACTCAATTTAGACGTTGCTGGTATTGATTTATTATTTGATGATAATCACTTTAAAATTTGCGAAGCAAATTCAAGCCCTGGATTTGAAGGCTTAGAAGCTGCACTCGGGATCAATGTGGCTCGTGAAATCTTGCATTTTATTCGCATTCGCTTGGGTATTTTTGACCGCCCAGAGAATTTAAGCTTAGCCTTGGATGAAGACAGTAAAGCAGCGATGGAACAGCCTACTCCAAGCCCCATATTAAGCGCTGTAGTACAGTAAAATTTTAGTCGTAAATAACGACTATTGCTTTGTATACTAAGCTGTCATTGGTGACGTGTGAAAACTGTTACACCGTCGCCATTACAAATCTAACACTTTATCACTACCTCAGAACATCAATACTTTCTCCAACCAGTAAGACCTTAGTCATAAGTAACCTCGAAAGATAAACACGCCCTAGCATCAAAGTAATATTTGTGTATAAATAGAACGATTGAATTCAACGATTTAGGAACCACATGCAACTCTCAAATCAACTATTAAACCGTTTAACTGCGGGCTTAGTTGCGGTGATCATCGGTTTTACCAGCTCTATCGCACTTATTTACCAAGTCGTTATTGTGCTAGGTGGCACAGCGGAGCTCGTTGCAAGTTGGGTACTTATGTTAGGTCTTGCGATGGGTGTCACTTCAATTGGCTTATCGTACTACTATAAAATCCCAATTTTAATTGCCTGGTCAACAACCGGTGCCGCTTTACTCATTACCAGTGCCCAAGGTTATAGTTTAAATCAAGCTGTAGGCGCATTTATGTTCAGTGCTTTACTGGTATTTATATCAGGGATCACTGGCTGGTTTGAAAAAATAATGCAACGTATCCCGAGTCAAATTGCCTGTGCAATGCTTGGCGGTGTTTTAGTGACTTTTGGCATAGATGTATTTAACTTTATGGGTGAAAAACCATTGCTAATTGGTGCGATGGTGCTGGTTTATTTAGTCTGTAAGCGTTTAATGCCACGTTTTTCAATGCTTATGGTACTGATTGCTGGGTTTGTAATGGCTGGCGTTACAGGGCAAATAGATACCAGCAGTTGGCAATGGAAAATGAGCGAGTTTGCGTTTATCGCTCCTGAATTTAATTTACAAGCGATGATCAGCGTAGGTATTCCGCTTTATATCGTCACCATGACTTCACAAAACTTGCCTGGCATTGCAGTGTTAAAAGCACATAATTACCCTGCACCCGTCTCTGCAGCGCTCAATGTCACTGGTTTTAGTAATATCCTTATTGCCCCCTTTGGTGGCTATGCCATTAATTTAGCTGCTATTACTGCGGCAATTTGCATGAGTGAAGATGCCGACAGCGACCCTAAAAAACGTTACTGGGCAAGTATCGCGGGCGGTGGCTTTTATATCCTGATGGCGATTGGAGCAGCGACTCTAGTAGGTTTAGTGGCAAGTTTGCCACAAGCACTTATTTTAGCCTTGGCGGGGATTGCTTTATTCACCACCATTGCCTCGAGCTTACAGCAAGCTTTGTCTGATAGTTACTACACTGAAGCGGCAATGATCACTTTTTTAGTCACCGCCTCTGATCTTACTTTATTTTCTATTGGCTCGGCATTTTGGGGGATATTGTTAGGCGCGCTGACTTTATGGTTGATCCCGCGAAAATAACACTCGCAATAAATCAGCTTAACGCATCGTTGAGTAGCGATTGTGTTAATTAGTGGTTTATAAACTCACGCCTAAAGTGATCATTATTTAAACACAGTTAGTATAACAAAGTAATAACCGCCCTAGTGCATAAGGAACTGACTAAGGCGGTTATTATATTAGTCGAAAGTATGATGACGGGTGACACTAAACCGATTAAGAATATGATGCATAATATACACCGCACATAAACTCACGATTATCGCAACCGATACAGACGAAAACCGATAAAGCGCACTGTAAACCAAGTCTTGCCCAGGTCCGAGAGACTGACCAAATAAAATTCCAAATGTGGTAATAACCCCAAATCCAACACCAGGAATACCGCCACCTAAAATATGATAACGGCTAAATATAAAAGTTAAAATCCACAAGATCAGCGCCGGAAAAATCAGAATATCGGTGTGATTATACAAAAACAGCTGCGATACTAACGCTAAATTACAACCAATTAATGTGCCAATTGCTCGTTGCCAGCCAGCCATGCCAGCGGCTTTCCAGCACAAAGGAAACAAAATTAAGATCGATGCCGCTTGTGCTGAAATTGAATCTTGTAAATCAAATACCTGAAAAATCACAAACGACAGTGTAGCAACCGTAGCGCACAACAGTACTTCGTGGCGAATACTCTCTTTTGCTTTTGTTGGCATCACCCGACCTTGGCGTGGTGCAACATCAGGAAATACAAAGTGCATTAATACCGTCGCTAACACGGTCACTACGACTGCTAAACCATTGCTGATGATCAACGGATAAATACTCGTGCCATTACCAACATAACTAGAAAAGTGCAGTTGAATAGATAAACTAACGACACTTAAAGCACCAAACAAAAAGTTAGCACCACAGCTCATTTGATAAAACAAAAATGCAAACGCTAAAAAGCACAGCAAGGTCATCGCCACTGGTAAATGAGAAAATAAACCCTGTACTATTAATACAAATAACCCACTAAATGCCGCGCTGGCAAAAAACTGACGAATGATATGTGCATTTAAAATCGGCACTAATCCTAATAACAACATAGGATAAACGGTGAAGAAAATACCATTTGGCCAATTCATCAATTTACATAAACTAAATCCCAACGCGCTGCCGCCAGCGATACGCAACGCTTGCCGAAGGCCATTCTGGTCTAGTTTTACAGGGACTGATGCAGACATAATAAAGCCTTATTAGTAAATGTAATGCAGTAAACTGATAAAGCGAATTTGCATGACACCAAACCATTGCCCAATTACTGACTCAGGCAGTAGCTGCACTGTTGCACGTGCACCACTAGGTAGTTTACTTAATAGCTGTGCTTGCTCTAAATCAATGTGAATACGTTGGCGCTGCGCATCACGAACCCAGCGATTACTGCTTTCAGTACTGCTTAATAAGCCATTAGCATTGAGCTGCCCATTACTTACGCCAGCTTCAAAAGAGCTCACTGTAGCTGCAAATACTTGGCCTGGCAGAGCATCAAACGTTACTTTTGCTTTGCTGCCCACTTTGATATTAACTAACGATTTTTCACGAAAATCAGCCACTAAATCAGCTTTATTGGCCACAATAGCTAACATCGGTTGACCTTTATTAGCAAATGTTCCGGTGCTTACTTGCAAGTTTGCGACTTTACCATCAGCATCAGCAGTCACTATGCTGTATGATAAATTGAGCTTCGCTTGTGCCAGTTGGTTTTGCGCGTGGCGTAATGCTAGGTTGTCTTCGCCTAATTGTCCACGCGCCAGTTTTGCCTCGGTTAACTGTGCTTCAATAGCTGCGACATTCGCTTGACTTGATTGATAATTAGCACTAATTGTTTCGTATTCTTGCTCCGAAATAGACCGTTTTTTCAATAACAATTCACTGCGATCAAATAACAACTGTTGCTCATGCAGCTTGGCATTTCCAGCAGCTAGCTGAGCCTGTATCGCTTTAACACTGCTATCTAAGCGCTGGTTTTGCAACTGCGCATCAGCATAAGCCAGTTGTGCTTGCTCTAGTGCTAATTTAAAAGGGGCTGCTTCTATTAAAAATAGCGCTTCACCCGCTTTAATCGCTTGATTATTATTCACCAATACTAGGTTCACGCGGCCACTTACTTGTGGCGTTACTTGTACTACAGGGTGATATACGCGCGCTTGCGGAGTAACCGGTAAAAACATATCGGCAACGACAAAGTAAGCGAACAATAAAATAAACCCAACTAATGATATTTTTACATAGCGGGCAAATTTCTGATCCGGTGTCATGAATTATTTCTCTCCAGAAAAGTGGCTAATACAACGTCGAGCATTGGCTTCCATTTGCACTAAACCATAGGCCATAGTATCAAGCTGCTGCGTTGTAAGTTCTGCATAAAGTTGTGTTTTAACTTCAGCCATAATGTCTCTAAGCGCATCTAATAATAGTAATCCTTGCTCAGTAAAATAGATTTTACGACTACGTTTATCATCGCTGTCAATGCGACGGACAATAATCGCTTGTTGCTCTAACTGTTTAACTGTTCGCGTTAGTGAAGGCATTTCAATCCCCAAACTGCTAGCCAGTTCTTGTTGTGTAACACCTTGTTTTAAATGATGGATATGGATCATCGCAGTCCAACGAGATTGTGTTAACCCTAAAGGCTCAACAGCGAGAGTAACGGCATCGCGACAGAGTCGAAAAAC
Organism: Pseudoalteromonas sp. SG44-17; assembly: GCF_014164235.1. Classification (NCBI taxonomy): domain Bacteria; kingdom Pseudomonadati; phylum Pseudomonadota; class Gammaproteobacteria; order Alteromonadales; family Pseudoalteromonadaceae; genus Pseudoalteromonas; species Pseudoalteromonas sp. SG44-17. The sequence continues at coordinate 54,927 of NZ_JACJEV010000006.1, forward strand.
GCGCCCCATGCTACCGCATAAACTTAAATCTAAAGTTTCATGAAAAGGAGGTGATGAAATCATAATAGTACCTAGTTACTTAGCATGCTAACTAGTTTAACATTACTTAGCATGCTAAGTAAATATCGAAACGATTTAATATCTCTGTGTTGAGCAAATTAGCGAATGATCCAATGGGGGAGGGGTTGTGAATCGAGCAATATCTGCGCATCGCGACCTTGTAGCATGGCCAGAGTTGCTAACATGCCTGCTTGTATACATTGCGGCGCAGCGACGGTAACAGAGCGCGGTGCATCAGTGATCGAACAGCCAGTGCGAGGGTTAAGAATATGGCTATAACGAATGCCGTCTTTTAATAAATAACGCTTGGCATCGCCACTGGTTGCCATAGCGCCGCTGCGCAAAGACACCACCATAGTTTGTTGTTGTACAAAGCCCGGATGTTCAATGCCAATTTGCCAGGCTTGCCCGTCACTACGCTCAGTGGTGACAGCTAAGTCGCCCCCTAAATTAACTAACGCTGCAACAGGGCTGTGTGCTTGGAGTAACTGAATGCATTTATCAACTGCATACTCTTTGCCAATCCCTCCAAAATCAAGCTCCATACCTTTAGGCAAGGTAATACTGGACTGATCAAACACAATTTTGTTGAAACCGATATTAGGCAATAATGCACTTATTTGTGCCGGAGTTGGCAGGTTGTCGGAACAATCAAAATGCCATACACGCCGTAAAATACCCGAGCTAATATCAAACAGCCCGTCGCTTAAATCAAAGCATAGCTTGGCAAAATTAAGTAAAGCATAGGTTTCGTCATCGATGGCAAGTGGCAGCCCTTGGCTTTGATTTATAGCAGAGCAAACACTTTGAGTATTGTAACGACTGTATTTCTGTTCAATACGCCACACTTCGTTTGCAACCAGCTGCCCAAGTTGCTCGCCAAGCCGCTGATCGACGCTATCGACTAACAATTCACAAGGGCTGGCCATAGCGTTAAATTTTACACTTAGTCCAGCGGCTTGCGGATGAATTGATATTGCTTGTGCAGCCACGTTAGTAACTTAACCTATAACTCGTTAGAATGAATAACTAAATTGTAGCACTACCGCATCCACACTTGGGAATAAATCAAGTGATGCCAGCGCACCAGGTTGCTCAAACCCATTATTGGTAGGCTGCTGAGTGTAATATTCAGCACGTACCGACATACTGTGGCCATTACTAAGCTTAGTACCGTATTCTAAACCCAGCGTGTAAGTATCCATTTCACCAATACGATAATCAGCACTAGCAAACTGCGGCAAAGGCGCTGCTGCATTTAAAAATGGCTGATAGAACTCTGCCGCCGATTGCTGATAGTAGCGAAAATGCGGTTCTAGGTAACTGTCGTCCCCCAGTAATAGACGCCAACGTGAATCAACCGTATGCGATGTTATCTCCCAGTCATCCCACATATAACGATATGAAAGGTCAACAATACTGTTGTCAAAATGGTATTTGGTTTGCCAATATAGGCTTTGCTTGGTACGTTCATCAGGGCGGTTCTCGTATTGATAATCTTGTGTTAAACCATCATTATTTACCACACTAAGCACTTTAAACGGATCCGTTTGGTAACCATCCACCATTGAATATGAATAGTTAAACTGCATTAGCATTCTACGGTTGATGATTTGCGTAACACCGACAAGTAAATCGGTGGTCGTTTTATCATCTTGATCTGTGCGTCGCGTACTGTTAAAAGTGTCGTCCCAAGCCGCACTTTCACTGTCACCAATTGGCATAGATGCAAATGCTTTCGGGATACCACCTTCGGGGGTAAAGGTATCGCTAAAATAACTGCCGCCCAACGACAAAGTAGTGTTCTTTTTATTAAAGTCGATGGCTAAGTTACCATTAACACCTAACGATAAATAATCATACTCTTTTGAAATATGCACGCCACCACTGACGGTATAATCCTGCGCCAAGGGTTGAGTCCACTGGGCATTAAGCTGTACACGCGTATCACGAAAGGTATCATCCAGCGGTGTTTCACCAGGCTGAATATCATACTGGCCATTGCCTGAAGGACGGGTAAATGTTTGTACATTCGGTTGTGCTACCGCGCCATTTGCTGAGGCACCCGTTAATGTATCTAAGGTTAGCCGTAAATTTAAAAAGTGCTCGTCAGCAAATTCTTTATTGGCGTTGATCATCGCCTCTGTTGCCATAACACGATCTGTTTCACCGTAATACAACACAGCGGTGTCAAACTGCCAATCTTTGTTTATTTGCGCCTCTGCAGGCGCTGTGCCTAGTAATGCGCAAGCAGCCAGCCCTAGTGCTGAAGCAATATTACTGGTTTGGTTCTTTTCGGTTTGTGAGTCGACTAGTTGCATCCGCAGCCTCCACCACCAAAGCTGCGTCCACCACTGGAGGCTTCTTTACTAAAGTAAATATGATCGTCAACCGCAGCATCTAATCCGCCACTGAGTGACATTTCATCTTTAGCTAATAGATCTCGTTGCCACGGTTCTACGCCAATACTGACACACCCAGTTGCAGATAGTATTAACATCGTTAGGAGACTATTTTTTATTAATTTTTTCATCATTACCTCTTAAGGCTGAACGGCTAATAACTGAGTTATTTCTTGCTCGTATTGCGCTTTTTTACTGTTCTTAAAGCCAATATGGCGATATTTTATTTTGCCATCACGGCCATACACATAACTACTTGGCATACCGAGTAAATCGAATTGTTTGCCTATTAGTGCATCAGGATCATAAATAATAGGAAAATCAGCAGGAGTGTGTGCTAAAAAATCAACCGCATCTTGATGCTCAACATCTAAGTTAACTGCCAACACCGTAAAGCCTTGCGATTGGTATTTTGTTTGCATTTCATTAAGCCAAGGAAAAGACTTACGACAAGGTGTACACCACGAAGCCCAAAAATCTAAAAATACCACTTGGCCTTTAAGCTCTGCTAACTTATCGGTTAGTTGTTGCTGACTGGAGATAACTGGCACAACGGTTTCTTTACTTAACACTGGCGCACTCGCCATAGCAGTAAAAAGTGCAGTCACAAGCATAAACCGTGATACAGACCGAGAAATAATCACCACTTTTTAAGCCCCTAAAAATACCTAGAAAAATAATTAGTTTAACAATAGCAGGCAATTCTTAAGAAATACTTAAGACAAGCCTAACTATAACTTTCGCTCAAAGCACACTATCTATCAGTGCAGCAGCAGGAACCTTAAACTAATCTATGAGGGAAAATTCGATTAGAAATTTAATCGGGTATTAACTTAAAAAGGGGGAATTAGCAGTTAGCTTTGATGGCCAGCAAGCTGGCCTAAGTGTAGTAAAAATGGCCGTAAACTTTAGAAATTGAGTAAGTTTGCGGGTGAGTACTGATCAGTGAGTACTTTTGTATCGCTAGGCCAGTCTTTATTATCTTTGGTCGAAATCATCCCTTCGCTCACCGCTTTGATATCAACGCGATAGGGGGCTAATAACGGGGTTAGCTTTTTTATTCGCTGTGCTAGCTGCACAGGACTTGGAAATTTATTAAAGCCAGCTAAAATAATTCGATTACTATTTTTCTCAGTGCTCACATTAATAAAGTCACCAAATACCGCTTCATAAGTGGCAGATTCATGCTCATAAAGTTTGCTTGATGAAAAGGTATTTGCCGCTACTACGCCACCATCAGCCAGTACACTTTTCACTTCCGCAAAAAACTCTTTAGTAAGTAAATGCTCAGGGATGTAATCACCATTAAATGCATCAAGAATAATCCAGTCATACTTGGCTTGTTGGATTGCTGCGCGTTTAATAAAAATACGCCCATCTTGTACTTTCGAAGTGACTTTATCGTTCTCTTTAAAAGCAAAATAATCACGCGCCACTTTTATAACTGCGGGATCAATTTCAACATTTTCAATCATGGCGTCAGGGTATAGCTCGCTGATCACATTTGATAAGGTGCCGCCGCCAAGCCCGATAATAAGTACATTTTTTGGATTGTCTATCAGTAGTAAACTGGCAAAAGTGAGTTTGGTATAATTAAACACTAGCTTTTGTGGGTTGCTTTTATATATGCAACTTTGACTGCTTTTACGGGCTTTTTCGTCAAACTTTAAACAGCGTAAATCGCCGGTCTCTTCAACTAAAATATTACGATAAAGCGACCGCTCTTGATGGATCACCTTAGCTTGGCTGCTAAACCCAATTAACAGTAAGGTCACGAGCAAATACTTAAACATTGTGTTTCTCCTTGTTAGCTAATTGATTTACGCCAATTGCCAATAAACCTAATAGCCCTAATGTCGTCGCGAAACCCAAAATAATGGTATTCACATCAAACGCTAGCACCATGTAAAACGAGGTAATAATAGTCCCTAAGGCACTGCCTAAGGTGCTGACAAAATACAAGCCGCCAGCGACTTGGCCGCTGTGCTCGCTATCGGTCACTAATAAACGCACAGAGTAAGGCGAAATCATGCCTAAAATAATAGTAGGGACAAAAAACAACGCTGTAGAGGCCAATAACGAGCCATAACGGCTGTCTTCTATGTGAGAAAAAATATACGCCATAATTGGCTGGGCAAATAATGCAATGGGCAGCACCATAATACTGGCAACTAAAAATATTAAACCATATTTGGTTAACGAAGGCTGGCGAATTGAAAGCTTTCCTCCCAATAAATAGCCAAACGATAAGCTGAGCATAAACACAGTAATAATACTGCCCCAAATATGCACACTACTACCAAAAAAAGGCGCTAAAATTCGCCCGCCAAGTAGTTCTATTCCCATAATACTAAAGCCGCTAGTAAAGGCTAAAAAATAAATTAAAGCATTGGTTTTTAAAGTCATGTAATTATCATTTTGTAACTTATTTGAAGCACTATACTAACGTGATGTAAACATAGCCGCCAGTGTAATAATTAATCGAGCCAACATAACTCAAAGCTACTTTTATAAACCAAGACAGTCTCACTTTAGTTATGGGGCAACATAAAGTCAGCCATCAGAGAATAGGGATTAATTTCACTAGCCTGCAAAAGTATTAATGCGCAAATATGATGCATGTTGTTTAGTAACTGTTAACCCCCTTTACAGCCTTTATTAACTTTAAAACCACGACTCTTTTATATCATCTAGGCAAAGGCTCAATGAATAAGTAAAAAAGCAGTAAGGTTAAAACGCTGCACCTACGCGCAGCGTTGATTACCTTTTAAAACTGATAACTTACGCGGGCAGAAAAGTTACGCCCGGGCTGGGTATATTGGCTAAAATCAGCCCCCTGAGATTGCCCTGCAATCAGTTCAAAGGGTACATATTTTTTATCTAGTAGGTTAATTACACCAATATTTAGCTGCCATGTTTGCCATTCATAACTTGCGTATAAATCCACAATACCGTAACCATATCCTTGCGTTGTTTTATCACCACTTGCATCTCGCACTACATCAGACTGTGATTTAGCAAAGCGCCATGCTGCGGTCCAATCAATATCGCCAAGTGCTGTTGTTAATTGTATTGAACCGTTTAATGGACTGATACTGGTTAACGGCTCGTCTGTTTCTTTGTTTTCGCCTTCAACATATGCAATATTTGCCTCAACTAAAACATTATCGCTTACATGCATCAACAAGCTCGCTTCAACACCGCTGATCTGTGTTTCACTAATATTTTGGTATTGGTAAAAAGTTTTATTTACATTCGGTATGAACGTTGGCTCAACACCTGCAATTGCAACATCAATAAAGTCATCATAAGCGGCGTAAAATGCGCTTAAAGTAACGTTGATATCATTACCAGAAAAGCGCATGCCAAGCTCATATGAGTCGCTGCTTTCGGGTGCTAAATATGCGTTTGGTAATATTTGATAAAATGGTTCAACACCATGGCTTTGATACGCTTGATCATGCGGGGGAATTTTAAAACCACGTACATATTGCCCATACCAAGATAAATTATCATTAACTTGATAAATCATCCCAAGTTTTGGTGAAAACGCAGATTCGGTAATGTCATCAAGCTCAGCATCGCTATAAAGCTCATCATCTTTAGCTGCTAATGAATAATAATCAAAGCGTACACCTGCAATCAAAGACCACGCGCTATTTGCAAATTTAATATTGTCTTGCATAAAAACGCCCACTAAAGAGGTATCAGCGCCAGGAAAAGCTTTTTGTTTTTGATCTGTAAAATCGACTGTTCCATCAGCCAATAAGCGTGTTTTATAACGTGGACGTGTTGTATCGTATATATCTACGTCAGCACCATAAACAAAGTTGTGGGTCGCATCTTGTAAGGCTATTTTTTTATTAAATACAGCCCTTAACCCTAAAATATCTTGTTCAAAGCCATAGTCGTTGTAATCGGTATGCGCTGCTGTAGCACTAATTTGATCACTTTGCTGCTCATAACGACTAAACGATACTTGCCAATGCCATTGATCAAACGCTGCTGTGGCCGCTTTTGAGTCGTAATCCAGCGCTAGCGACCAATTAGTATTTTCGTCTTTAGTTTCTTGGCTCGCTTTGGTGATTACTTGTTCAGTAGTTTGATTAAAATAATCTAAGGTGTATTTTAACGTGCGCTTTTCATCAAGTTGCTGCTCTAGTTTAACCAATAACGAATCTGATTTAGCATCATAACCAGGTAGGTTTTCAGTAAAGTTTTGTACTTCTTCGCTATCTCGGTGGCTATAAACGGCACTAACACCTAAATCTCCCAAATCTTTAGCCGCAGTAATATCTACCGACATTTGATTACTCTGACCTTGATATCCAAGCGCCACTTGAGCAAAACTATTTTCGTTTAATAAATAATCGCTCGGATCTTTAGTGGTGATAACCACAATACCACCCAGTGCATCTGAACCATACAATGAAGACGCGGCTCCCTTGGCGACTTCAACTTGCTTTATCCCAGCGACATCAAAATAGCTACGACCAACCAAATAGCCGTCTCCGCCAGCATAACCATCGTTAGTTCGACGGCCATCTTTAATAAACACCACGCGGTTACCACCGACTCCTCTAATTGAAAGCGTTTGAGCCGCAGAGCCACTGCCCGTGCTTGATATACTGGGGTCATAACGAAACATTGTTTGTAAATCAACAGCCAATTTACGTTCTATGTCTTGCTCTGTAATCACAGTTACAGAGCCTGTTACGTCTTCAAGTTTTTGTTCAAACCGAGAACCGCTGACAACAATATGCTCACCAATTATCTCCTCGGCAATGGCAGAGCCCGAACCAAGTAGTAACGTTGCTAAAGCAGTAAGTTGAAAAGAAGGAAAATTCACATTAACTCCAAATGATAATTGTTGTTATTTAGTAGGGGAGGGATGTTACAACTAACTAAAAACAAGATCAATTATTTATGATAATCGTTTTCATTTGCATTTAGTTGAGTATAATAATCGAAAATAATGATTGGAGTTTTTTTATGAGATACCTTTTTATATTGATTTTATTGACTGTTCCCCCCCTAAGCGCGCAGGAGCGTATAGTGAGTGCTGGCGGTACATTAACTGAAATTATTTTTGCCTTAGATAAGCAAGATACCCTTGTCGCGGTGGATCAATCGAGCCTATATCCAAAACAAGCGACACAGCTCGATCAAATTGGTTATTACCGTGATTTAGCCGCAGAAGGTGTACTTTCGGTGCGCCCAACTAAACTCTTAGCACTTGAAGGAGCAGGACGAGCACAAGCGCTTGCACAAATAGAAGCCACTGGTGTAGAGCTTATCCACTATAAAAAACCCAACTCAATTAATGACTTACTAAATCTTGTTAAACGCCTTGGTAAAGACTTAAATGCGAACGACAAAGCCCAAGTCCTCGTAGCCCAAATAAAAAATTCATTACCTCCAAAAGCGAGCATCGAAACACACAGCGCTTTATTTTTACTCTCAGCTAATGAGCGCGGGCTTGTTGCTGCGGGCACTGACACGGTTGCTGACTTATTACTTGATTATGCTGGAGTCACTAATTTAGGCGCTACGCACAAAGGTTTTAAAGTAATAAATAACGAAGTACTTGCCGTAAAACAGCCCGATTTTTTAATCGCACCAGCCCATGTTGTTTATAGCCTTGGCGGTAAAGAGGCTTTTTGTAATCAACCAACACTGCGCTTATTAACAGCTGCAAAGCAGTGCCGATTATTGGTGATGGATAGCCTGCTATCACTGGGAATGTCGCCGCGCATAGCCACGGGTATTAAAGAATTAAGCGACTATAAAGCTACCTTATGAACACATTAACTTTGAGCCGTTTTAAGCCTGTTTCTATAACTGCAAACCAAAAGTGGATGCTGCTAATTACTGTGTGTATTTTTGCTCTAGCACTACTGAGCATAGGATATGGCCCCGCAGGCTGGGATTGGCGTTTAGCCATCGCATGGATTGCCCCAGAGTATTTTAATCAATTTGATGCGCTGCAAATCAATGTGGTCACGCAAATACGTCTACCTCGATTTGTACTAGCTGTATTGGTTGGCTTAGTGCTTGCCCAAACTGGCGCTGCAACGCAAGCTTTGTGTCGTAATCCTTTGGCTGATCCATCAATTATTGGTATTAGCGCAGGCGCAGCCATGGTCGCGGTCGCCTTTATAGCATTTAGCGCCCAGTTTAATTTTAATGCTCAATACTATTTACCTTATGCCGCATTTTTAGGAGCATTGTTAGTGACCTCTTTAGTGTATTTAATTGCTAAGCAGCATAGGCAGGTCAATATAACCACACTAATTTTAGTGGGGGTTGCGATCAATTCTTTATCCTTTGCTGTTATTGGCTTATTAAGCTATTTCGCTGACGATAGTGCGCTTAGATTAATTAACTACTGGACGATGGGCTCATTAGGTGGTGCCAATTGGGATGCCATAACTCAAGCAACACCATTATTGCTACTGAGTATTCTTGGTCTGTGGCGACTCAAAGAACCGATGAACTTACTATTGATTGGCGAGTCTCAAGCACAGTATTTAGGTGTCAACACAGACAAGCTTAAACTGTATGTAATTATACTCGTGGCATTAGGTGTTGGTGCCGTTGTAGCCCTTACTGGCTTGATAGGTTTTGTTGGCTTAGTTGTGCCACACATTGCCCGTTTAATGGTTGGCCCGCATTTACGTAAAATGTTACCGCTGTGCATGTTATTAGGCGTTGTTGTGCTGCTGCTTTCTGACTGGTTAGCACGTTTAGTTGTTATGCCTGCAGAGTTACCCATTGGTATTATTACCGCGCTACTTGGCGCACCTTTGTTTATTTATCTGATCATTAAAACTAAGCGAGGGTAATGATGATTACTTTTAATAACCTAAGTGTTGGTTTTGGCAATCACAGTGTTTTAAAAAACATAAGTGGGCACATTGCAAAAGCTCAACTAGTAGCACTGATAGGCGAAAATGGCGCAGGAAAATCAACACTGCTGCATGCTTTAGCCGGGCATTATGACTTTAAAGGCGAAGTACGGTTTAACAATTATCCTCTGAGTACATTGTCTCAAGCACACTTAGCCACTCAACGAGCAGTAATGATGCAAAGCAATCTTGTTGGCTTTGATTTTAGTGTATTTGAGCTCATTGCAATGGGACGCTACCCCTATGCCGAGTCTCTTAAAATGCAAGCTGAAAAAGTCCACAAGTATGCCGCACTCATGGACTTAACCCAGTACTTATCCCGCCGTGTCAGTAAGCTTTCAGGCGGTGAGCAACAGCGCGTTCATATGGCGCGTACTTTGGCTCAATTAGATGCTTTTTCTACTCATACCAAGCCTAAATTGATGCTGCTTGATGAACCTACATCAGCACTAGATATGCGCCATCAACATGCTCTATTGAGTTGTGTTAAAGCATTTGTAGAGCAGGGTAACAGTGCCATTATAGCTATTCACGATTTAAATTTGGCCAGCCTTTACGCAACCAACGCTATTTTATTACACGATCAAAAAGTACTCGATAGCGGGCCAATAAACACAGTACTTACAGAATCTAATTTACAACAAATGTACGCCATGAAACTGCATGTTAATTCTCATCCATATAACAATGCACCCATGGTTTTTTCTCAACGTCAGGAGTTTTCATGAGAGAGCAAGCATTAAGCGATGCACAAAAGCTGGTTTTTAAAACCCATGCTGGTGTTATGTCGACTATTTCTTACAACTTAAGAGGTTATCCGTTTGGTTCGGTAACCCCTTATATGTGTGATGAGCAAGGCCGCATCTACTTTTTTATTAGCGATATAGCCCAACACACTAAAAACTTAAAGCACGATTCTCGTATGAGCTTAACTATTTTTGATGCCGCTGACCGTGGCGACCAAAACGAGCATGGCCGAGTCACATTGGTGGGCGATGGTTGTGAAGTTGCAGGCCCTCAGGCCGAAATACTGCTTAACAAATACATAGCGTTATACCCAGAAGCTGACAGTTATCGGAACGCCCACGACTTTAAATTATGGCAATTAGATGTTGTGCGAGTTCGCTTTATTGGCGGCTTTGGGAAAATATTTTGGCTTGAAAAAGATGAGTGGCAAAGCGCTGCTAAAAGCTGGGACGAAGATCAAGAACAAAGCATGATCACCCACATGAATGAAGATCATCAAAATGCAATGGCTCTAATATTAGCTCAGCATTATTGCGTATCAGATAATGCACCGGTTATGAGTGGCATACTGCCACAGGGGTTTTATATTCAAAGCCAACAACGTAATTATTTTATTAGCTTTGAAAACGTGTGCGAGACACCACAAGCAGTGCGAAAAGCGCTTGTTGCCTTAACCACAAATGCTCGCAATAGCATAGAAGAGCCAGCATAAGAAAACAAATAAATCACATGTGTGGTTATAACGCTTAGCACTACTAACCCAGTAGTGCATTTTCGGTATCAGAGGTCGCAGTAACTAAGCTGCGGCTGTTACAATTTAACACTGATGCCAATTAATTTAGTATGCACCTGCGCTGTAAATAAGCTCATAACTGTGGCTGTAAATCTCGAGAATGTTACCAAACGGGTCTTCCATGTAGATCATGCGATACGGTTTTTCACCTGGGTAGTAGTAACGGGGTGCTTCCATACGCTTTTTACCGCCAGCTTCAACAATACGCTCAGCAAGGCCTTCTACATCTGGATCTTGAACACAAAAATGGAATATACCGGTTTTCCAGTATTCAAAGTTGTCAGCTGGGTTTTCTTGATTTTTAAACTCAAAAATTTCTACACCAATACGATCACCTGTTGAAAGGTGCGCTATTTTAAATTTTTCCCATTGTTCACCAAATACTTCAGTACACATTTCGCCTATTGGGCTTTTATCTTCGGTAATTAAAGTCGGCTCCATAATGGTGTACCAACCCATTACTTTGGTGTAAAACTCAACGGCTTTTTCAACATCGGGGACCGAAATTCCAATGTGCGAAAAACTACGTGGATAGGTATGACTCATAATAATGCTCCAGTTTAACTATGCTTAGTTGTTGGAGTTAGTTTACGAACCGACATGTATTAAGTAAAATTATCATTAATCATCATTTTGAGTACGTTTTATAATGATAAATCCTACATGGTTACATACCTTTTGCACCTTGGTGGAAGTAAATCACTTTACCCAAACTGCAGAACGCCTTTATATGACCCAGTCAGGTGTGAGCCAACACATTAAAAAGTTAGAGCAGCAGGTTAATTGCGCATTGCTTGAACGCCATGGCAAGCAGTTTACCCTTACCGCACAAGGGCAAGGCTTATATCAAAAAGGAAGCCAGTTACTAAAAGAGTGGCAGTTTTTAGAGCAACAACTGCATGACGACTCACCCTACAGTGGCAATATAAAGATTCAATCACCAGGCAGTTGCGGGCTTAAGTTTTATAATCAATTACTTGATTTACAAGGGCAACATAAAGCACTCACTATTGATTATAGTTTTGCCCCAAACGAAAGCGTGGAACAGGCCGTTGCTAATCACAATGCTGATATTGGTTTTTTAACTCAAGCCCCAACGCTCAGCGAGGTTACCAGCCATAAAATCGGCCAAGAAGCACTATTATTAATTACACCAACCGGTTACCAAACTCCAAGCTGGCAAAACTTATGCGAACTTGGCTTCATTGCTCACCCTGATGCAAAACATCATGCGCAATTATTGTTAAGAGAAAACTACGCGGAATTTGAACACATTGAGCAAATAAAACGCTCTGGTTTTTCAAACCAGATTAATTTAATTCTTGAACCTGTCAGCCTTGGTCTAGGTTTTACTGTGCTACCGGCACATGCTGTGAGTGCATTTAGTAAACCACAGTTGATTAACGTCCATCCATTACAGCACCCGATCAGCGAATCTATTTATGTGTGTTATCACCGTAATCGGCCTTTGGCAAAACGAATGAGTAAAGTGATCGAGGTGATCAAAGCTGGGCTGTAACTGTTTGCAAAAAAATGGAGTCGTTGCAACAAAAGGTTTAGTCACCAACAAAAAATAAACCCTTTTTATAGCGTATTTATTAAATACTTCATGCTTTTTCTGTTAAGTTAATACTGAGTATTAATGCTAAAGGATAGTCTCAATGGAAGTAAAACAGCTAGCAAGTAAGACCTTAACCGGCTTAAAAGTAAGAACATGCAATGCCAATGAAATGAATGCTGGCACAGCAAAGATAGCTGAGCTTTGGCAAAAATTTGGCGAAAAATATACCTCAAAACTCACAAAAGACAGTAAAGTCTATGGTGTTTACACTAACTACGAGAGCGATGTGACCGGTGATTTTGATGTCATTGCCTGTAGCGATGAGCAATCAATTAACCTTCGTGATTCAGTAACAGTTACAACACACGCAGGGAGTTATTTAGTCTTTAGTGGCGAAGGCGAAATGCCCGACGCTATAATTGATTTATGGGGTGAAATTTGGCAATACTTTAGCTCAGATGATTGTCGTTACACTCGTACTTATACCAGCGACTATGAATATTATAAAACCGCAACTGAAGTAGAAATAGCGATCGCAATTGCTGAATAAATAAGGAGTCTGTCGCTATTCAAATGAGCGCTGAGTTCCTTTTTTTCGTGGGGGGGGGGAGTGTGGGATTTCGCACTTCCCCAATTAAAAATATTATCTCATTCAACTAAATTTAATCCCACTAAAAATAAGTCTACACTCCATACCTAGATCACTTTAACAAAGCGAATGCAGAGACGGTAAGCATGGCTACGACTCTTCTTATTTAATCAATATATGTTCACAAAATTAACTTGGCTTTAAAAAGAAAAGTAAATAAAGCTTGTTATATGGTTTAAGTTACTGTTATCCTGCTCTGCATCGGGTTGATAGAAAGCCCTGTTTATTTGTAAGTACCACGTTGTTATTAGTAATAATCCTTCGCGCTATCCTCAGTTAAATGCTTGTTTTCTTCCTGTTAAATTGCCTAAATTAAGGCACACTTTTATTAATTCTTAGGATACTATTATGTCTAATACAACAACTGGTTCAGTAAAATGGTTTAACGAAGCTAAAGGTTTTGGTTTTATTGAACAAGAGTCAGGCCCTGACGTTTTTGCTCATTTCAGCGCAATCTCAAGCGATGGCTTTAAGACTCTAGCTGAAGGCCAACGTGTACAGTTTACTGTTACTCAAGGTCAAAAAGGCCCGCAAGCTGAAAATATCGTTAGCATCTAATTTTTAATTAATGGGTTAGTAATAACCCGTTAATGCACTATAAGTTTGAAAGAAATTCTGTTTATTTGTACGTACCACGTTGTTATTAGTAATAATTCATCGCGTTATCCTCAGTTAAATACTTGTTTTTTCAGCTAAACCGCCTGATTTTAGGCACACTTTTATTAATATCTAGGATATCTATTATGTCTACAACTACAACTGGTACAGTTAAATTTTTCAACGAAGCAAAAGGTTTTGGTTTTATCGAGCAAGAGTCAGGTCCTGACGTTTTCGCTCATTTCAGCGCTATCAGCGGTGACGGCTTCAAAACTCTAGCTGAAGGCCAACGTGTACAGTTTACTGTTACTCAAGGTCAAAAAGGCCCACAAGCTGAAAACATCGTTTGTATCTAAACGATTGTTTTAGTTAATACGTTTTAACGTATTAAAAACCCACTGATATTAATTTATCAGTGGGTTTTTTTATACCAATCGTGTTAAGTTATTGGTAGTTTATAGCGACGGATAAATAGAGTGATAACAATGCATGAATTTTGATATGTAGTTGTTCTACATGAAAAATTTATAACGCCGTTAGCGCTTTATTTAGCGCGCTAGAAAGGCTAAATATTTAAGTCGATTGGTATTAATATCTGCGCTATTTTGCGTATAGCCAATCTAAACCTTGGATCAGCGTGGTTGGAAATGCCGTCGCATGCTTTGCTCCTTCAATGATAGAAAACTCAAGCTGTATATTTTTAGCATCCCCTTGACGTATTTTACTCGCTAACTTATTAGCTCCAGTTATCATATCTTGCCCTTCGCCAAATTCAGGTGTTTCTTTACTACCTACCGATAAGTAAACCCTAACGTCTTGCTTAGCTGTAGTAATCGACTGAGATAGTATGCTCTCATTATCAAACCACACCGACGGGCTACCAATAATGTAACTTTCAAACATATTAGGCTGGGTAAAAAGTACATGAGCAGCAAATAAGCCCCCCAATGAATTACCTACTAAAGTACGTTGGTTAGAGGTCACACGGTAATTACTTTGCATATAAGCAAACACATTATCACGAATAAAAGCAGCATGTTGCTCGGCCTTACCCGTTTCGAGCTGCCAATCCTTTGCTTTACTTGGTGTGTAATCTCTAATACGGCTTGATGACCCTTTAGAGCCTTGCGAATAACCAATTGCAACGAGTATTGCTTCATTCATGGCGCCACTGTTCATAGCAAAACGCGTCGCCCCGGATGCCACTTGAAACGCATACGAGCCATCAAGGAGGTAAACAACAGGGTATGTTTTATCTTTATTTCGACTGTAACTGCGCGGGAGCTTTATAAATAAAGGATAGCTAAGCTTTGCCTGCTGATCGGTAAGCTCTATAACCGCACTTCTGGGGATTTCAAACGATTGCTCAGCAACGCTGCTAAAAGTTGAAAACAAAATAAGAAAGCAAACTAAACACTTCAAATTAACCATTTTTAATTAATAACTCTTTTTTATAATTAATTCAGACAGCTTATCAAATAACTCAATATACGTGTGGCCATTTTACTGCCACTATTTTTTAACAATAAACATCAGATTAATCGATAGCTGCAATCGCTTTAAATCGTGATTTAGCACTAGTTTTTAATCGTTAATCTTCTATATTGGTACAAAGGATGAACTTAAACAGGGTTTATCAATCAATATATTACATTCAGTAGCAAGTTAATTGTTATGAACTAAGCTTTTAAACACAGTGATTTATAGACCGAGTTTTATATTCCGATACAGGAGCTAAAAATGAGCAATTCAGGTGCGGGTAAATGCCCAATCATGCACGGTAGCAATACACAATCGTCTAATTCCAATACTAATTGGTGGCCAAAGGCCTTAAATTTAGACATTCTTCATCAACACGATACTAAACCTAATCCCTATGGCGATGACTTTAATTACGCTGAAGAATTTAAAAAATTAGATCTTGAAGCCGTTAAAACCGATTTAAAAAATCTGATGACACAAAGCCAAGATTGGTGGCCTGCCGATTGGGGTCATTATGGTGGCTTGATGATCCGTATGGCGTGGCACTCAGCAGGATCATACCGTTTAGCTGACGGCCGTGGTGGTGGCGGTACAGGTAACCAACGCTTTGCTCCTTTGAACTCATGGCCTGATAACGCTAACCTTGATAAAGCACGTCGCTTACTTTGGCCTATCAAGAAAAAATACGGTAATAAGTTATCGTGGGGCGATTTAATTATTTTAGCAGGCAATATGGCTTATGAATCAATGGGCTTAAAAACCTTTGGTTTTGCCGGCGGGCGTGAAGATATTTGGCATCCAGAAAAAGACGTCTATTGGGGCGCGGAGAAGCAATGGCTTGCGCCAAGTGATGAACGTTACGACAACGTAGCAAAACCAGACACCATGGAAAACCCGTTAGCTGCAGTGCAAATGGGGTTAATTTATGTTAATCCAGAAGGCGTAAACGGCCAGCCAGATCCACTCAAAACTGCGGCACAAGTACGCGAAACGTTTGCTCGCATGGCGATGGATGACGAAGAAACCGCAGCGCTCACGGTGGGTGGCCATACGGTGGGTAAAACCCATGGCAATGGCAGCGAAGAGAATCTTAGCCCAGAGCCTGAAGCCGCAGATGTATTTGAGCAAGGCCTAGGTTGGAACAACCATAAAACGCGTGGGATAGGCCGCGATACTATGACATCAGGCATAGAAGGTGCGTGGACAACTCACCCAACTAAATGGGATAACGGTTATTGCTATCTGCTGTTAAATTACGAATGGGAGCTTACCAAAAGTCCAGCGGGTGCAAACCAATGGGAACCGGTAAACATTAAAGAGGAAGATAAACCTGTTGATGTTGAAGATCCATCAATTCGCCTAAATCCGATTATGACCGATGCCGATATGGCAATGAAGATGGACCCAAGCTATCGCAAAATTATTGAACGTTTTTATAATGATTTTGACTATTTCACTGATGTGTTTGCACGGGCTTGGTTTAAACTCACTCACCGTGACTTAGGCCCTAAATCTCGCTATTTAGGTGCAGATATACCAAGCGAAGATTTGATCTGGCAAGATCCCATCCCAAGCGTAGATTACACATTATCTGATGCTGAAATTAGCGAACTTAAAGACAAACTGCTAAATGCAGGCATTAGCGCCAGTGACTTGATCAGCACTGCATGGGACAGCGCCCGTACTTACCGTGGCTCTGATCATCGCGGTGGCGCCAATGGCGCACGCATTCGCTTAAACCCGCAAAAAGATTGGCAAGGTAACGAGCCAGAAAAACTTGCTAAGGTATTAACGGCTCTTGAAAAAGTGCAAGCAAGTTTAAGCAAACAAGTGAGTTTAGCGGACTTAATTGTACTTGGCGGTACTGCTGCAGTTGAACAAGCTGCAAAAGCCGCGGGTGTCGATATCACCGTGCCATTTGCAGCAGGTCGCGGCGATGCGAGCGACGACATGACCGATGCAGAGTCGTTTGATGTATTAGAACCAATTCATGATGGCTTTAGAAACTGGCAGAAAAAAGATTATGCCGTTTCAGCCGAGGAGCTACTTTTAGAGCGAGCACAACTTATGGGGTTAACTGCCCCTGAAATGACGGTACTACTTGGTGGGATGCGTGTACTAGGCACTAACCACAGTGGCAGCCAGCATGGTGTATTCACCGATAATGTAGGCACATTAAGCAATGACTTTTTTGTTAACCTAACCGATATGAACTATCGCTGGGAACCGGCAAGTAAAAGCACGTATAACATTATTGAGCGCAGCTCCGGTAATACTAAATGGACCGCTACCCGTGTTGACTTAGTGTTTGGCTCCAACTCTATTTTAAGAGCACTTGCTGAATTTTATGCGCAAGACGATAACAAACAGCGTTTTGTACAAGACTTCGTTAATGCATGGGTGAAAGTAATGAACGCAGACCGCTTTGATATTTAATTAAAGCAAAAAATGTATAACTTAAGCGCGAGAGTTAATATTCTCGCGCTTTTTATGTCAAAAACCGAAAATTCGTATTTGTAAAAATAAAATAGACTGTAAACCCCCATTACAACTTGGCTAAAAATACTACAGGAAAGCGAGTAATATTTAGCTATTCTAAATAGCCATATTGGTAAGTTGTAGTGCCAGTTCTGTTGCTTGACTGTAAGCATTACTTAACGATTGCTGATGACGAATATCGGCAAACTCTTGATACTCAGAAGCAATTTCATGAATTGTGCTCACGCCTAAATATTTGCTCAAAGTACGTAAATGGGGCACTAAATGGCTCATATGCTCACGTATACCGCCTTGCTCAAAACCAAACTCACCGCTTGAGGTGATCACAACCAATGTTTTACCGCCTAGTAAAGGCTGTAATGGAAAGTCTCCACGGGCCAGATCAAAATCAAAGGTTTTGTTGATCCTCACAACTTGATCAAACCACGCCTTTAACTGTGCGGGCATACCGTAGTTATACATAGGCGAGGAAATCACAATAATATCAGCGGCTGCAATTTCAGCGATTAATGTGTCTGACAAGGCCAGTAACTGTTGTTGTTTTGCAGTCTTTTTATCGTCAGGGGTAAATACCGCACCTATCCAGTCTTGGGTAATAAAAGGCGGCGGATTAACACCTACATCACGATAAATATACTCATCTATGTTTTGCTGCTGAGTAACGCTCTCTATAAAACGCTTAGCTATATTTTTAGAGATTGAATCGTGATCTGGATTGTCATTTTTAACGGCTCTGATGCTTGCATCAATGTGTAATAGGGTGGTCATGCTGTTTATCCTGTTAGTAATTGTGCAGTAATCATCTAACTAACAGCGGCTTTTCACAAACGAGTTAACCTCAACTATAAGTAAGTTATACTCACCTATAATTAATTTCATCATTTGCGAATATCACTTATGCAAGTATCACTACAAGCGCTTAAAGCCTTTGAAGCTGCGACGCGTTTAGGCAGCTTTAAAGCCGCCGCTGATGAACTCTCACTCACGCCAACCGCGATTTCACACCATATAAATAATCTTGAAAGCCGTTTAAATGTGGATTTATTTTACCGCCAAGTAAGAAAGATCACTCTCACTCCCACTGGTGAATATTTAAGTGCGGCCACAAGTGACGGCTTTAACCGCATCGACCAAGCACTGGCAACTGTGCAAGCCACAGGGGCAACAGTTAAAATAACCACCACCTCGTCACTGGCCGCCCTGCGCTTAATACCCGCATTGCAGGAATTATCTATAAACCAGCCTAATCTTGAGGTAGATATATCAACCAGTGAAGCCGTTGATAAACAATTGCACACATTACCCATTCGCTTTGGCCAGCAGCGCAATATAAACGCAGATGACATTATAAAAACCGAACAATTTAATCTATTTGGCTCACACAAAGCAGCCGATATCCCATGGCAAAATGGCCCTGTTACGCTGTATACCACAAAATGGAAAAACAACGCCCTGAGTGAGCCACCACTTAAACAATGGCTTACTCAAAACAACTTAGATCCTGCGTTATTTATTATTAAAACCTTTGACCAAGAGCTATTTGGCATTCAAGAAGCTATGGCAGGCTCAGGACTGGTGTTTTGCTCAACCACTCTTGTGCAACGACTTTTAAACACCGAGTTACTTAAAAACTTTAATACTCACGCGGTTGAATCTGAGTTTTGTTATTACATACCCAATAAACAGCGCTTTCAAACCCGAGATACACGCCTAGTTTTAGAATGGGTAGAAGGACTGTTGGATTGATACCGTTAAATTTATGAAACACCATAAATTCACAGTTTATTGTGAATTCATGCTATTCCATGGTTATTTCTGGAATAATTCACAGAATACTGTGAATTTACTCTTTATTTAATTACCTCCTGTTTTAATTCACAAAATATTGTGAATTATTAGCTTTTCTATAAGTTTTTAACTATTATTCATAGAATACTGTGAATTTTGGATAGGTAATGGAAGTCACGATAAAGTCAGCAAAACAATTAGGTAAATTGGCAAGTATAGTGAGAAAAAGCCAAAAATTTGATCAAAAAACAGCAGGGGAGTTCTCCGGTATTAGCATTAATACAGTGAGTGACTTTGAAAATGGCACAGGTTCGCTATCGATTGGCCGCGCGTTCGATTTAATGGAAGCTTTAGGTTTAGAGGTAAAAATAGACGTAGTTGTACCTCAACACGATGAAAAAGCTAAAAATAAATTAATAACTCAAATCCAGAACATGGTGGCTGGCCATGAATAATAGATCACTCGATGTTTATGCTGGCAAACAGCTCATGGGCCAATTACAAGATAGTAACGGCTTTTGGTCTTTTAAATATGATCAAGCTTGGCTTAACTCGGCGAATAAATTTGCAATAACTCCCAGTATTCCACTGCAAGAGCATGTGATTCTTGATTCTGGTACTACTCGTCCTGTGCAACAGTTTTTTGATAATTTACTGCCAGAAGAAAATGCTCGTGAATTGTTAGCTAAAGAAGTGAGAGTTGATCATGAGGATTCATTTGCTCTACTAACTGCATCCGGTATTGAATCTGCTGGTGCTTTAACCCTATTACCAGAGCATATTGATTTTCCAGCCCCAAGCGCTATACCATTAGCTTTTTCAGAGTTATCTAGTCGTATCAAAAACTTGCCCAGAGCACTGTTAAATAGCCGCCAAAGTAGCCGTATGTCACTTGCTGGGCCGCAACATAAAATGCTGGTTATTAAGCTCGGTGATGAGTTATTTGAAGGAAACGAAGGCACACCTTCAACACATATACTCAAACCCGATCATTCTGAGCCAGACCAATATTGGCAAACGACATGCAATGAGTGGTTTATGATGAAACTAGCGGGACGATTAGGGTTAGATGTACCGAATGTAGAACTCATTTATACGCCGAGCCAGCCTATTTAGTTGAACGCTTTGACCGTACAGGAAGTTACCCTGATCAAGAGCGTAAGCATATTATAGATAGTTGCCAGTTATTAAGTTATAGCAGGCACTCCAAATATTCTGCATCAACGGTTGAAACATACCAGAAAATACTCAATAACGTACGTCCTAAAGCTGCAACGGCCATTAAATTATATCAATGGATTATTTATAATTTATTAGTCGGTAACGGGGATGCGCATTTAAAAAATATCAGTTTTTATTACGAAAACGGGTCTGCGCAAATAACACCGTTTTATGATTTATTAAGCACCATTATTTATGTTCCAGAAGGTGCAAAGCCTCTAGAAGAAGCGTTACCTGTTCCCATAAACGATAAAAAACGTTTCTGTGATGTCAACAAAGCTGATGTTATCGCTTTTGCAAAAGAGCTAGGTATTCCAAACTCTACAGCAGTAAAGCAGCTAAGTTATTTTTTAGAAAATATAGAGAGTGAATTTAGTAACTTATACCAAGAAGTTGAAAATATGCCACCTGCAGATGTGCGCGTAGCGGAGTTAAGAATGTTAAGAGAAGTGCAGTTTTTAGTGGTTAAAGAAATGGTTGGGAAGTTGAGTTAAACTATGTTTAATGGCAACAAACGACAAAACTTGTTTAACCTATGATTTGAACACGTATTGCTAAATTATACTATTAAGCATGTCCTTATCGCAAAGTGCTATTGAAATAATACAAATTACGAAAGCTGTACTGACCATAAAGGATAACAATATGAGGGAAAAGCATGCCCATTTCACCGCATCAAAAGATTATTAATACAATTGTAAGAGAAGCATTTAAACCAATAGGAGTTAAAAGAAAAGGACAATCAAGAGTCTGGCTTGATGATAATGGCCTTTGGACAACTGTAATAGAATTCCAGCCCTCAAGGTGGAAAAAAGGCACCTCTCTCAATATTGCGGTATGCTTTCAATGGTATCCAAAAGAATATTACTCGTTTGATGTACGCTTTTTTAGAGAAATAAAGTTTGTTGAGTTTGAATCAGAAGAACAATTTAAACATCAAGTTCAAGTATTAGTAGATGAAGCAAAGCCTATAATTTTACACATTAGAAATTTATTTTCCGATAAAAAATCTTTAAAAGAGCATGTAATTAACAAACTCAATGAGAATAGCTCTATATGGTCAAAATATAATAGAGGTATGGTATGTTTAATAAGTGGTGACATAGACCAAGCTATACAGTTTTTCCAACAAGTTACTGACGATATTGAGGACAGGGAGTGGACTAAAGAAGTAAAAGGTATAGCTCAAAAATTATTAAAAGTACTGGCATCAGAAGAGAACTATTTACCTTTTATCGAAAGTTTAGTTAACAAATCTAGAGAGCTAAAAAAATTAAAGCCTTACAGTATCTCTAAAATATAGAAACATATAACTAAAATGCCATGGGTCATTTATTCCCTCAGCCAATCCCTACAAATTTTTTGGGGTTTCGTTGCACTCTACCCAACCTTTGTAAACCCCCATTACGACTTGATTAAAAAAGCCACACTTCAGAGCAATTAAAGTCTGGCTTTTTAGTGTTTTAACGCGTGTAAAGCTATTAGCTAAAATTTACGTCATTTGGGCATGCTTAATAAATTCATCGTAAATACTGTCTTTAATTAACCTGTCGGGAGTAAAGGCATAATAATGCTGATAAACATTATTAATTGTACCAATATAGCTAACGTCATAATGGCGCTCAACTTCGGCTCTGACCAAAATAGGCGCAGGGAACACCCCAAATCCTTGCTCACCCAATGCTTTCATTAATGCGCTGTCATCAACATGGCCTGCTATTGATACTTCAATACCCTGTTCTTGCAGCCAATAATGAATAGCACGTGTGACTGGGCTTCCTTTTGCAGGGAGAATTAAAGGCTTATTATTAAGAGATTGTGGAAACTGTTTATATAATTGCGAGTGCCATGTTGCATTGCCAAAGAGAGCTATTTGGCTTTTTCCTATTTCATGACAAAAAGCCTTAAATGGTAATGTGGTATCAAGCGGTTTATCAGCTAAAACTAAGTCGAGCTTATGAACCGTCATTTGCGCGAGCAGCTCATCTTGCTGACCGTCAATGCAATGTAAGTTTGTAATACGCTCGTTATCAATTAAAGGGGCTAGCCACTTAGAAACTAATGATTTTGGTAATACATCCGAAATGCCTACTTTTAGTGTTCGTGACAATTGCGCAATATCACCTTGGGTAGTTTCTAGCCATTCATGGGCAATAGCAAACATATCATCTGTGTATTGCTGAGTGACATGGCCAAACTCAGTTAGTCTTAGCCCTCTGCCTTGGCGAATAAACAGTGGCTTACCTAATCGTTGCTCTAAGTTGGTAATTTGAGAGCTGACCGTTTGCGGCGTTAAGTTGAGTACTTTACTGGCAGCAGCAATACTGCCGTGCTTACTCACTTGCCAAAAATAGTATAAGTGATTGTAGTTTATGTTGGTTATCATTCGAAAAAACCTGTCTTTAAATCAGAAATAATCAGCTTTATCCTTTGTTACTAAGTTAGTAGATTACATCCATGCCTGCAACACAGGTGCTACTAAAGGTGTAATTGCATGAAGCTAAAACTTACGGTTAAAAACAAAACAATTAACTCAAGTGAAAAAATGTCAATTTTGAAATTAGTGAAAAGCCAGTTGGCAAAACATGCTTTAAATATTCGTAAAGTAGATATTCAAATTAATGATCTATTAAACGAGCGGCTGGGTACTTTGCAGCAATGCAAAATCAATATTCTTCTACCTGGTTTGCCAAGCATAAATGTAAATACCAAAGGAAGGAGCATGCTACAAGCTATAAAGCGGGCACTAAAAAGTTTGCAGCAAATTCTCGTTAGTAAGTATCAACCTTCGCAACCAAGCTCTTAATTTTTCTTAATATCGCACTTGTAGTGGCACGGATGCTACTTTTTTATTTGCGTAAAGTACGTTTAACACTAAAACGACTCAAACCTTTGACCTTTAACTTTATTTTATAAACCTCACACCATTTTGATTAAAAAAGCCACACACTAACTGTTAGTGTGTGGCTTTTTAGCATCTAACTTTTTTAAAGCGATTACTTATTCAATAAGTTCTTTTCAAAAAAATCGGCCATCATAGTGTGATAGTGCAAGGTGGTACCTTTGCCTTCTCGTAAGCTATGTGAGCGATTTGGATATGAGAAAAACTCAAACTGTTTGTTGTACTTAACAAGCTCGTTAATTAAACGCTCTGAGCCTTGGTAATGAACGTTATCATCCCCTGTGCCGTGAATAAGCAATAGCTTACCGGTTAGGTTTTTGGCAAAGGTAATTGGCGAGGTGTTGTCGTAACTTTCAGGATCGGTATTTGGGTTACCCGCATAACGCTCTTGATAAATAGTGTCGTATAAACGTATATCTGGCACCGGTGCTGAGGCAATACCGACTTTGAACTTATCGCCATGGCGGAACAATAAATTAAGGGTTGAGCTGCCACCGCCTGAGTGACCCCATACACCAACACGGTCGGTGTCTATTACATCCCAGCGTTTTGCCATGGCATCAAGCGCATCAACTTGGTCTTGTACAGTGACTGAGCCGATTTTTTTATAAATCGATTTACGCCAATCACGGCCTTTTGGTGCGCGTGTGCCTCGGTTATCAACCGATGCCACAATAAAGCCTTTTTGTGTTAGCAGTGATTTATACAAGTAGCTGTCGCCTTCAAAGCGGTCTTGCACTGTTGAGCCCCACGGTTCGCCATACACGTAAAAAACGATTGGGTATTTTTTACTGTTATCCATGTTTTCAGGGAACATAATGTAGCCGTCAAGCTCGGTGCCGTCGCTCGCATTCACTTTAAAGAACTCGTGGCTTGGTAAGCTTTGCTCAGCCAGTTTTTCTTTCAGCTCTTTATTTTCAACTAAGGTTTTAACATTACTGTGATCGCTTACTTTAATGATCTCTTTAGTTGGCGGCGTGCCAAATTGTGAGTAAGTGTGCATTGCCCATGAGGTATCTTTAGACATGTAATAGCTGTTTGAACCTTGAAATTCAGCAGGCGTTACGCGTACAGGTTTACTACTACCATCCAAAGACGTACTAAATAAATAACGTTGACCTGCATCGTCTGGCGAAGCGGTAAAATACATCACGTTCTTATCTTCGTTTAGCGCCAGCATATCAACAATATCGTAATCACCTGGGGTTAAATCGATAATGGTTTTACCATCGCGAGATACACGATAAAGGTGACGCCAGCCGTCGCGCTCGCTGTGCCAAATAAAGAACTTACCATCTTTTGACCAGTTGGCTTTGTAAAACCACTCGATAAAAGCATCGTCTTTATCTTCTAAAATTTTGGTCAATTGCTGTTTTTGCCAATCGAACAGCCAAACCTTGTTGTGGTTTTGCGGGCGGTTTAAGTCTTGGATCATTAATTCCTTACCGGTGCCTGCCCAGCTAATACGAGGAATATAGCGGTCGCGATTATCGCCTTCAAGTTTGGCCCAGCGGGTTTTCTTATCAGCAAGGCTAACAACCCCCACGCGTACTGCCGAGTTAGTTTCACCGGCTTTTGGGTAAGGAAACTCTTTTAAAGTAGGGTAAAGCTCGTCGGTGTTGTTGATCATGGTGAAAAACTTAACGCCGTTGGTATCAAGCTGCCAATAGGCGATTGATTTGTTATCTGGGCTCCAACTAAAGCCATCAGCAATGCTGAATTCTTCTTCGTAAACCCAATCAAAGTTACCATTAACGATTTTAGCGCTGCCATCGGTTGTAAGCGCTGTTACTTTGTTGCTGCCAACCGCTTGCATATAAATGTTGCTATCACGCACGTAAGCTACTTTTGAGCTGTCTGGTGAGAATTTAGCAAACATCAGTTTTTTAGGTTCTGGTTGCTCACCGCCGAGTTGCTGTAATTTATTGGTTTCAAGGTTTAAGAGCCAAAAATCACCACGGCTGCGAGAGCGCCACACTTGCTCGCTATTGGTAAATACCATCAACCATTTGCCGTCTTTTGACCACTGGTAGCTTTCGATTGCAAATGGCTCATCTGCGCCCTCTGGCAGTAGTTTTTCAAACTCAACTAGAACTTTGCGGCCAGTACCATCGGCGTTGTAAAATACAATGTCGTTGCCTTTTACACCGTGCTCTTTTTCGTCATCTGCTTTGGTATTTTCAGCGTTGTCTTTTTTATCTTTTTCGCTTCCACGTTCTTCAAGCACGGTGTAGCCGGTGCCATCATCAAGCCATTTAAAGTAAGTGCTACGCTGCGCTTTGAAATATTTATCTTTATAGATTTGTTCAAGCGAAAGTGGATTGCTAATTTGATTCATCGTTGTTGTAGCCGTGACGTTGTGTGTTACCGAACAGCCTGATAGCGACAGCCCAGCCAATACCGACAGGACAAGCCCTGAGGTTTTGATTATATTCATTATATGATCCTAAAAGTGCTGTTATTAGTTATTGTATTTGTTCAAATGGTTGAGGAAGTGACAAAATGATTCGCTCGTAAAACTGAGCAAGGTTAACTACAGATACTTTAGCAAAGTTTGCATATAAGATCAGAACGTTCATCGCAAGCATTCATCCATTGACCCCAAACATTACATGCAATATACAACATAAAGTTTAATCTTTTTTGTTTAACTGCCAAACAACTATATTTGCCGGTACAACGCCTTTAACTCCATTCGCAATAGCTTCACATCTAATTAGTTGTAGCGAATAAGCATGGTGATAGTGATCAAATACCTCTTGAGCGCTAATACTGTATGGTGTGCCATCGCGTTTAGACTGATCATATACACAACAAATAAGTAGCTGTGGTGCTTTTTGTGTGATCATCACTACATGCCTGCTATATTTTTTACGTAGTGTAAAAGGCAGGGCTACTAATGATCCGCGATCATATGTAACATCAACAGATCCAAGTAAGTTGGCGGTTAGTGCAAAAATATCTCCCACCCAAATAGCCAAATTATCCGCACTATACAGTTTAAACTTGTCGTGCACCGTTACTGTAGGTGCAACATTTAAAGAGCCAAATAGTTGTTTAATGGCGCTTTCACAGAGCTCAACGCCCACAACCTGTATATTCTGCTCGAGTAGCCATGCAATGTCGTTTGTTTTACCACATAAAGGCACGAAAACTCGGCCATTTTGAGGAATTTTCAAGTTAGTAAAATAACGATCTAAGTATGGATTTACTCGGCTTTCATGAAAACCAATATCATTGTTTTTCCAACGATTTAACCAATAATCAGCAGACATAGTAGCTCCTCAAAATAGCAATAAAACAAGCGAGCTGATATAAATTCCTGCACCAAATACACAATGTGATACACAGCTTTTAACTCTGGCCGACGCTGGTCTTGGCGTTTTACTCGCAGCAATACCCAGCCCAAGCGCAGGTTGCATAATAAAAAAAGGCATACATACTGTGGCTAAACCAAATATAAGGGCGGGTATTAGGCGGGGGGATACTAGCCAGTCATTTGACATAACCAATAAAAAAGTAAAACTAAAAATAACGCCTATTACATAATGGATAAACCAACCGATTGCGCATTCGCCTTTTTGCGATGGCGCTTTGTTTATTGCTGTATGTTTAAATTGACCACTTCGCATCAAGCTTATCCAGCGACCGACCATACAAAAGTTTAAAGATGGCACGCCAAACACTTTCGCAAGTAATAGCGACCAACTATCAAGCACTGCTGTTGCGCCTACACCGATAACAATAACAGCTACCCAATTAATACTGTGTTCCATAAAAATACTCTTTAACAAGAAAACCTAAGAGCAATGATATAGACTTACTAAAATGTTAAATATAAAGCTTTAATCAAACTTAAATTGCAAAAGTGGAATCATGCTAGATGATATAGTGCTGTTTGTGCACATAGTACAACAAGGAGGATTGTCTCAAGCGGGGGAGTATTTATCGCTGCCTGCGGCAACAGTTACGCGGCGTTTACAGCGCCTTGAATCTCGCCTTGGGCAAAAACTGCTGCATCGCTCTGCACGCCAATGCACACTCACACAACAAGGGCAGGTGTACTATCAAAGTTATGCCAACTTAGTTGAGCAATTTGAACAAACTCGTTATCAACTCAATCAACAAAAAGAACAACTTAGTGGTAAGCTAAAAGTGCTCGCGCCACTGAATATCTGTCATGGTTTTTTAAAGCCGATGTGGTTGTCGTTTTGCAAGAAATACCCTGATATTCAGTTGGAGCTGATTTTAAGTAATCAACTTGACGATATTATTAAAAACCAAGCTGATTTAGCGCTCAGGATCGGCCCTCAAGCTGATTCGTTATTACAGCAAAAAAAGCTCGCAGAAGCCGACTCTATCTTAGTCGCATCACCTGAGTACCTAACAAATGCAGCAAAACTTGTTGAACCGAACGATTTAAAACATCACCGTTTAATTGGTACAACACTTAGAAATAAATGGCTATTAACGAACACGCAATCATGTGCTACTTACACACACATGTGCCGCTTTAAAAGCATTTATAACGATACTGGCTTTGTAAAATATCAAGTTGCGGATCATCAAGGTATCGGTTTGTTACCGCGCTTTGAAATTATAAATGAGCTACAAACAAAAGAGTTAGTTAGAGTATTGCCACTATGGCAAAGCCTGCCGCGAGAAATTTATGCCATTTGGCCAAGTGGTCGTTTACTTAGTAAAAAAGCGGTTTGTCTTAGAGATTATATGCATAACTTTATCAGTGAACAGTTACCGAACAGTTAAATTTTTTTGTGCCACTGGTACTGCATTTGTTTTGCCGTAAGCTCTGCAAGCTCAGGGCTCCCCAGCTCAGCAACTAATTGCAAGCTCATATCAATTCCTGCAGAAATACCCGCTGAAGTGGTGAATTTATCTTGTGATACCCAGCGCTTATTACTGATCACATTTAACCGAGGGAACATATTAGCGAGATCCGCAAGATCTTCCCAATGCGTGGTAACCGTTAAGCCATCGAGTAAACCCGCTTTGGCCAGTAAAAAAGCGCCTGTACACACTGAGGCAACTTTAGCAGTAGCACCAGCGGTTTCTCGTATCCAGTTTATTACGGCAGGTTTTTCAAGTTCAACAGTGTGTACACCACCAACAACAATGAGCAAATCAATAGCGGGGTGATCAACAAAACTGTAATGGGGGTTTACACTAAAACCACCGCGCGCCATAACAGGTGTATTGTTTTCAGCAATAAGACACACCTGCCAATCGTTATTAGCGAGTCGTTTAGCGGTACTAAACACCTCGAATGGGCCTGAAAAATCCAGCACTTCGGCATCATCGTAAATATAAATACCAATGTTCATCGCTTGCTTGCCTTATCTACTTTGCTTCATTCACGTCAAATAGTAATTTTAACCACCTTAAATCTTTAGCATCTAAGTGCGCTTGTTTATGTAGCGACGAGTCATCATAAACTTCTTTATAAACATGACAAATAGCTGCTTCAGTCAGCTCTCGCCAAGTATCATTAGCTAATTCAGGAATAGATCCATCAGCTAAGTTAAAACTAGTTAAGGGATCATGTTCCGCTTCGGTTGTTCTTAATGTAAGTGCTAGTTCTTGTAAAATAGGGTTAATAACTTGCACTGTATTCGAGGCTTCAAACTCTTGTATTATACTATTTTGTGCTTCTTTTACTGCTTTTTCGAGCTGATACTGTGATAACTTATCGCCAGATGCGCGTATACCATATTTATTAAATAGCCCAGTAAAACTAGGTAAGACCGCTTTTGCAGCAATCGCCGCACCAATAGCAGGGTTTGCAATGGCAGCAAGGCCGCCTACTAATAACATGCCATAAGTAAGCTTTCGATCTAACGCGTCGATGTCATTGGCAAGTGATTGCAAGGTGTTAGTGCGCTCTGCAGCTTGCTGTAGCATTATTTCATTAGTACTATTTAACATGTACAGCCTAAGCCCAGCTTCAGCATGCTCATTAGGAAAATGAAAAATGCGCCGCTTGGGTAGATTATTCACTTCTGGTACACCGTTAGGTAAACAACGCATAGTATGTAAAGCAAACTTATACTCTGATAATTCAAAAGGAATTACAAAATAGTGCTTTTCGTCAAATGATATCGGACTTACTTTTCCACAATGTTCTAACGATATGAAAATAGGTAATCCATTGACCTTTTCTTTGGCTAAAACATAGCCTTTATTAAGCTCATCAGTAAACTTATCTGATACCGATTTTAGCGTTGCAATTCCTTTGTTTAACAGCTGTTTCATTTTCTCTATTGATCCAATTCAAGGTGAGCTCTCTCAACACTTTCCTGAGGTAACTCTTTTTGCACCGACACCCCTAACTCTTTAAATTCAGATGCTTGTTTAATTAAATTGCCTTTTCCGCGATATAACTGCGAAAACGCTTTGTCATAACTTTCTTTGGCTTTATCTAGTTGCTTACCAACGCCTTCCATACTGGTTAAAAAGCCGTTGAGCTTGTTATAAAAACGTTCGGCGCGGTTTGCCAATTCTTTGGAGTATTTAGTTTGCTCCTCAAAGCGCCATAACTGTTTCACGATATTTAAGCTGGTTAAGAGGGTAGTGGGGGTGGCAACCAGAATGTTCTTTTCTATCGCTTGTTGGTAAATATCACTTTGGTATTTAAGGGCTTCAACAAAAGCTGATTCTATCGGCACAAACATCACCACCACTTCAGGAGAGTTAAGCCCAGATAAGCGATCATATGATTTACTCGCCAGCTCATTAATACGCGCTTTTACAGCCTCAACATGCTCTTTAATTGCTTGTTGAGCCTGCAGTTCATTATCTGCATTTACGTAGCGAGTGTAAGCGTTTAGCGAAGTTTTAGCGTCAATCACTAAATGCCGACCTTGAGGCAAATACACCACCACGTCAGGGCGCAGGCGGCCTTCTTCGGTATTAAACGATACCTCGCGTTTATAATCAGTACCAGCGCGCAGTCCTGCGCTGTCTAACACGTTTTCAAGCATTAATTCGCCCCAATTACCTTGGGTTTTCTTTTGCCCTTGCAATGCGTTACTGAGCCTGTCTGCTTGCTCAGTGATTGCTTGGCTTTTCGCTTGTAGATGTAATAACTCTATTTTCAGAGCTTCACGTTGTTTTACATCTTCAACATGAATTGATTCCAATTTATCCCTGAAGCCTTTTAGCTCACCTTGGACAGGTTTTAACAGCTGCTCAATACTTTCTTGATTAAGGACTTTAAATTTTTGCGATTTTTCTTCGAGTATTTGATTAGCAAGGTTTTCAAACTCTTTTTTAAGCTGCTCTTTGCTTTCTTTAATATGTTGTAACTGCTGCTCAAAATGGCTTTGCTTTTGCTCAAGCATAGTGCGCATATTATTGAGCTCAACATCACGGGCATTGTATTCGCTTCGTAGTGTTGTTAAATCAGCTTCAGCCTTGCGCCAATAATGGTTGTATTGCTGGCTTTGCTTTTCTTGCTCAGTGAAGCGGGTTTTATAGTGCTGAGTTTCGTCGCGTTGTTCTTGGTGGCTTTGTTTAAGTAAATCGTGTTCATCTATCAAGGCAGTATATTGCTGCTGTTTTTCATTGGACTGTGTTTGCAATAAAGCTAGTTGTTGCTGCTGCTCACTTAGCTCTGCTGTTAGTCGCTTACCACGGCTTGCATTAATAACACTAAAAAGCACCGCGCCAACACTAAAACCAATTCCAACACTTACCCAATCAATGTCTGTAAGTAACTGTATATACATAAATAAACTTTAATTAGCCAAAAGACAGTTCATGATAGCCAATCTAAAAATACCAAGATAGGTTTTTTTACTTTTTTATGACCCGAAAAATTATTACAGGACATTACAAAATACTCATCTTAATTCGTTATATAAACTATTTTATTCTACACTCAGAATAATTATAAAAACCAACAAGTGGTTTTTACTTATACAACAATACAAGGACTGAAAAAATGAACGAAATCAATACCCCAAATATTGAAGTGCAATGTAAAGCAGATAACTACTTTTCCGTTAAAACGTTAACTGTTTTACCTCATACTCAAGAAAATTGGTTAACGTTTTTCAATAGCGAAACAAACCCAACTGAATCACTAAGTGTTTTATTTAATAATGCTAAAAATAACGATGCAAAAAGCATTGAGAAAAAACAATACGTAGAGCTTATTATCAGCCTAGATCCATCAGTGGCTGCCGATTGGGAATTTTATGGGAATGGCGTTGAATATTGTGGTGCAGATAGCAATTGCCAATATAATATCTCTACCGAGATCACAGATGGCAACACTTTAGTTTTAACAATTGCTCAAGTAGAACCAACCTACGAATTTTTAGGTGTTGATAAAGACAACCTTGAAAAAGTTGTTGAAGTAACCGAAGGCAAAGAAACTGAGTATTTACCTATTTCGTTTAGGTATACAGCTAAACACGTACCTTCGGGCAAGATTTATATGTCACAAGATCCAAAAATTGTTGTTCGTAGGCCTGGCAATACCCTTTAATTTAAAACGCTAGCACAACTAAAAGAAGGGTCATATTGCAGTATTAACGCAATAAACTCTTCTTTTTGGCACCAAGGTTTAAACCAGGGTAAATTAAACCACATCGGGTGATAGCCTATCACTAATGACTTTTCTATATACATTAATGCTGACTGATATTCACCAATCACACTATACACAAGCGCTGCAGTGAACACATATTCATTGTGATCTGACGCAATACTAATTGCCTTATTTAATGCTTGTAAGGCTAGTTTAGCTTCGCCAAGTTGGCTATATGCTTGCGCGACTTCTAAATAACTATCAAGGGTGTGTTGATTTTGCGTAAGCTCAACTACCTTTAAATAATTAGCTGGGTATGATTCACTAAGCCCTAAAGCTTTTTCAATATCAGCAAGGTTAAGGCGAAAGCTGATATGCTCTGGGTTTATATCAACCGCCTGTTGGGCAACTACTAATGCTTGCTCAAACTCTCCTTGTAACGAATACGCAATACTTAAGTTACTTAAATCTATGCTATCAGGTTTAATCTCAATAGCCTGTTTATATTGCTTTATTGCAATTACTAAGTCCCCTTCGGTAAGAGCAATATCGGCCAATAATTGATTTGCCATGTAGTTTTGAGGACTTACGTTTATAACTTCATTAAGCAGCTGCTTTGCCTCTTCAATTTGACCTTGCCACCACAGTACTTGCGCTAAATTCAGCTTTATAATTGGACTGACGCGTATTTTTAATGCAAGTTCAAATGCCTGTTGTGCTTCAGGTAACTGGTCTTGCTGTAAGTAAAGGGTTCCCTGTAACTCATAAAGCGTTAATGTATTAGCTCCAACTTGCTCAGCTTTAGTCAAGTACTGTTTAGCCGCTAACCAATCTTGTCTAGCAACCGCGATTAGCATTGCATTTTTAGCAAATGCAGGGGTGTTTTGATACGCAGTTGGTGAGTTAAAAAGTAACTTATTGGCAATATCTAAATACTCTGTTTGCTGTGATTGCTGATACAAACTCAGTGCGACTTCACGTAGTAACTCATAATTGGCATATAACTGCGGGGTTTGTTCAATAGCCTCTTTAATACGCATAAATAATTGCTCAGTGTAATCACCTACTTGCTGCACTTTTTGATAAAGCTCTATATGCTCAATTTGTACTTTGTCACTAAGTTGCGCCATTGTAATATATTTACTATCAAAATCAGGAAAAAGAGCTGTTAATTGCTGACTGCTTGAATGGTACATTTGACTATAGTTATCAGTAATAATCGGCCATTGCTTGCGCGCTTTTACCGTCCAATTTGGCGCCTCGAGCCGAACTAACGTTAAATAGCATTGTGGTTGCATACAATTAAGCTCAGCGGTCACCACTTCTTGTACTCCCGTTGCTTGCTTTAATTTATGTAACTTATCTACAAAAGTAAGTTTAGCCTTGCCGCTTTGTACAATAGGCGCAACCTCATCCTGCGAAATAAGATTTAACTGCTTACTATTAATAATACTTTGCCTAATAGCATCATCAATTGTGGCTTTGAGCATATTTGTATCTGCAGATAACAGTGCGGCTGATTTTACCACCGGAGGTAAAAATGCAACATAGTGCTCTGCTGGTTTATGTACTTGCAGCTTATACATTAAGCCTGTTGCAACCACGGCTATGCAAAGCAAAGTCCCTAAAAAAACAGTCTTTTTAGGCGGTTTTTTTTGTAATGCGAGTTGCTCTAGTGGAACTGTGTCTTGCGCCAAAATTTCTTGCTGTTTAATAGCTATAATAACGGCTTGTAACTTACGCTCTACACTTTGAGCATCAACAGGGCGGCGGTCTTTTTTTCGTTGTAATAATTGATTTAGTAAATCACATAATTCATTAGGTAACTTGGGAATGATCTCATGTGCATTACACGCTTTACCGTTGGCAATATTATTAGCAATCGTTTGCGCAGATCCTTCACCAAATGGATGACGGCCACTAATAAACATATAGGCCAGCATACCAAAAGAAAATAAATCACTGCGAAAATCTAACGGCTGTTTATTAAGCTGCTCAGGGGACATCGCACTAGCACTGCCAAAACTGGATTCATCACGTTGCTCACCAAGCGGCTTATTTTGTAATGTTGCAATACCAAAATCGGTGATTTTCAATTCATTTTTATCAATTAAAATATTGCTAGGTTTTAAATCACAATGCATTACATCTTGACTATGGGCATGGGTTAGACCAGCACACAGTTGTGCTAATAAATTAAGCTTTTCGGAGAGTGTGGTGACGTGCTGATGTTGAAACTGCTGTAATGTTTTACCTTTTAAGTACTCCATTACAATACAAATTTGCTGCTCATACAAAAGTACATCGTGTATTTGTACAATATTTGGGTGATTTAAACGGGCAAGCAGCTGTGCTTCAACCAAGGGATCGCTATGTTCTACTGAGTGCTCAGTAGGCTTTAATAATTTAATCGCAACATAGCGCTTTAAACGTGTATCCTCTGCAAGATACACACTTCCCATTCCTCCTTGGTTAAGTAGCTTAATTAATTTATAGTTAGTGATGACTTTATTAAATTTTAATACTGTTTCATGCTCTAACGACATCCGAGGTACTCTCTAATTCACACCCTTTATAAATCATAAAGGATGCACCAGCAAACCGCACTTTTCGCAATTGTCTTTCGATTATATTTTCAGCATCATGAACATTGACTAGAACTTCTGAAAACTGCTTACGAGCACGATGTATCTGTATATTTAAATAGCGCATGTCGACACCTAAATCTTTCACTAATTGCTCCGTATTTACCCAACCTTGGTTAGCTGGTAATACTCCTTTTTTAGCATCTAAAGCTCTATAGCGCGCTAAATTTAAGGTTAAATAGTGATGGCAGCGAACATGCAAATCAAAATCTTTATTATTATTGTGATGTTGAACTTTTAATTCTGATGTTTCTTCGTCCAAACTTAGGTTAAAAATAAAGTCTAAATCACTTATATACAATTGTGGTACAGAGCTCATCTGGGTTGCAACTTCCAGATGGCTAGAAAGAAACATCCATTGTTTGCCACCTAAGGTAATAATACTATGATCTTCTAAGACTTCTCGTATCGTAAACTCATCATCGTGTAATGATTCTAACAACCATTGGCCGCTACTTTGCTCAAAAACAACCACGCTATCAGGTTGCTGCTCTGGCAATAGGTGGTAATGATTAAGCTTAATTGTCTCGGCTGTTTTACTTTGCTCGTCATCTAACTTAATTAATTGATCTGTAGGTGGACTGAGATCTTTAACTACATAAGTAACCTCTGAATTACCGGCAAAATAAATCTTATCGCCAATACTTAATTCTTCAGAGTCATCCTTCACCAAACGCTTATGATTTAACCAAGTACCATTCAGGCTTAAGTCACGGATATACCACTTCCCATTCAACCACTCAATAATGGTGTGTATTTTCGACACGCTTAGATCGTTGACAAGTGTATCTACAGAATATTGAAACCGCCCAAAACTATGATGCGCATATAAAAAACAATATTCGCTTGTATGTTTATTAATTAAATAAGCCATTATCACTACCTTTAAAGAATGACGAGGTATGTGTCTAACTATTGATATTACAATCAATTCTCCATAATAGACACAACCAAATCAAAATGAAACAAAAAATTAACATTTAATGAATTCATAGATTTATCCGCAAACAATTGCGGCCAGATAACAGTATTTTAGAAATAAAAAGGCAAAATAAACATTACGTACTATTACAGCAATCTTTTATTAAAGGGATAAGTAAAAAGAGTGAAATATAAAAAAAAGCCAGCTTAAGGTAAGCTGGCCTAATATTACTAAAATAAGTAACTAAAACTTGGGAATCAACATGATGCCTGCGGAAACTGCAATTTAACAACAAGCATAATAGTAGACGCCCCTAAATTAACTTAGTTCAAAAATAAATTTAAATTTATTGAAATAATGCAACGGCTCCCAATTGCAGACATAAAAAAAGCCAGCTCAAAATGGGCTGGCTCAATCATTACTAAAA
>NZ_JACJEV010000006.1:91180-199148 GCF_014164235.1 Pseudoalteromonas sp. SG44-17
CTAGTAACCAAATAGGGGGAAATCAACATGATGCTTATGTAAACTGCAATTCAACAATAAGCATAAGAGTAGACGCCCTCAAACTACTTTAGTTCAAAAATAAATTTAAATTTATTGAAATAATGAAACGGCTCACAATTGCAGGCATAAAAAAAGCCTGCTCAAAATGGGCTGGCTCAATCATTACTAAAACTAGTAACCAAATAGGGGGAAATCAACATGATGCTTATGTAAACTGCAATTCAACAATAAGCATAAGAGTAGACGCCCTCAAACTACTTTAGTTCAAAAATAAATTTAAATTTATTGAAATAATGCAACGGCTCACAATTGCAGGCATAAAAAAAGCCAGCTCAAAATGGGCTGGCTCAATCATTACTAAAATTAGTAACCAAATAGGGAAATCAACATGATGCTTGCGTAAACTGCAATTCAACAACAAGCAAAAGAGTAGACGCCCTTAAACTACTTTAGTTCAAAATAAATTTAAATTTGTTGAAAATAACTCGTGAACCAAATAGCAGGCATAAAAAAAGCCAGCTCAAAATAGGCTGGCTCAATCATTACTAAAACTAGTAACCAAATAGGGGGAAATCAACAATGATGCTTGTGTAAACTGCAATTCAACAACAAGCAAAGAAGTAGACGCCCTCACGCTAATTTAGTTCAAAATAAATCAGGCTAATTTGAAATAATGCTAACTTTTTATCAAAGAAAGCATTTGTTGTTCGTCAAACTTTGTAAAACTCATTGATTTTTCAGTAAATAATGCATCAACAAGCGCTTGCTTATGTTGTTGCATTTTAAATACTTTTTGCTCAATTGAATTCGCCATTATCAGTTTATAAACAAAAACAGGATTTGTTTGACCGATTCGATAAGCACGATCTGTCGCTTGTTTTTCTACTGCTGGATTCCACCAAGGATCGAAATGGATCACAGTGTCCGCCTGAGTAAGATTAAGCCCTGTACCGCCAGCTTTTAAACTGATCAAAAATACCGACGTTTTACCACTGGTAAATTCTTCGATCACTTTATCGCGATGGCGCGTTTGCCCTGTAAGCAGGCTGTAATTAATCTCTAACGATGCTAGCTGCTGCGCAATAATATCTAATGCAGAAGTAAACTGGCTAAAAATAATAATGTTACGACCTTCGCTTAACATCACTGGTAAATGGCTACTCAACCAGTCAAGTTTTGCACTTCTAGCTGAGGTGTGTTCGTCAATCAAACGCGGGTGACAACATATTTGTCGTAACTTTAATAACGCCTCTAAAAAGGCTAATTTGCTCTTTTGCGCGCCTTGGGAAGCAAACAGGTCGACCATTTTCTCTTCTAGAGAATCAGTAATGCTTTGATAAATATCTTTTTGCTGTGCTTCGAATTCAAACTCTTTGATCAACTCTGTTTTCGGTGGTAGCTCTTGTGCTACTTCAGCTTTAGTTCGACGTAAAATAAAAGGCAAGATCAGTGATTTAAG
This sequence comes from Pseudoalteromonas sp. SG44-17, assembly GCF_014164235.1. Taxonomy (NCBI): domain Bacteria; kingdom Pseudomonadati; phylum Pseudomonadota; class Gammaproteobacteria; order Alteromonadales; family Pseudoalteromonadaceae; genus Pseudoalteromonas; species Pseudoalteromonas sp. SG44-17. Next base: position 92,661 of record NZ_JACJEV010000006.1, read on the forward strand.
CTCTTTAGCACGATCACTATCAGCGTCACGCTCAATCGGAGTCTGAAAATGCTGCTTAAAATGAGCCTGTGAACCAAGCAAGGAAGGCATTGCAAAATCTAACAATGATTTCAATTCAAATAAATTGTTTTCAATCGGTGTACCACTTAAACATAAGTTAAATTGAGCATTTAAACGCTTAACTAAACGAGATACTTGCGCACTGTCATTCTTTATATACTGCGCTTCATCAAGGATAATATTCTCGAAATACAACGGTGAGTAGTAAGCGATATCACGCTTGAGTAATGGATAAGTAGTAAGAATGCAATCTGCCTGGGCTAAATGTTGTAATTGCTCAATCCGCGCGCTACCAAATAGGGTCGTCACTTTAATACTACTGGCGAATTTAGCCATTTCATTTTGCCAATTACTTACCAAGCTCGTTGGACAGACAATTAACGTTGGGCCTGCTTGCTCTCGTTGCCGTGCGTTAGCTAAAAATGCAATAACTTGTAAGGTTTTGCCTAATCCCATGTCGTCGGCTAGTATTCCGCCTAACTGATGGCGTTTTAAGAACTGTAGCCACTGAACGCCTTGCTGTTGATACTCGCGAAGCCGCACGCCCGCATTCAAGCCATGTAACACTGTAGTGGCAGTAGTTGGTGCATCTAGCTCAGCTAAATAAGACTCTAAGCTGTCGTCGACTAAGTTAACCGCAAAACAGCTCATCTTTATTAAATGCACTAAAAATGATAAAGGTATAAGTAATTCATCGCGTGTTTTTATAAACTCAAAACGATCTTTAAAATCAGTAAGCGTATCAAAAGCTGGTTTTGTTATTACTCCAAACTGTTTACCATTTGCATAATAATAAAAAAGTTCGCTTTGACGATTAAGTGATTGAAATTCTGAATTATCGTTTGCTAATACGGTGGCAGCTTTAGCGTTTGAGATCATTATTTTACTAACAATTTGATGACCTTTACCACGTTTAACATCCAAGCTGACATTAGTGATTGATTTTTTAATCACTAGTTTTTTATCAGTTACCTTCCAACCACGCTGACGAAGTTTAGGCAAAACCTCGTATTTAAACCAATGCTGATGAATAACTGATTGTTTATTAAAAACAAACTCATTTTGTAAAGCCCCTTTACATAGTTCAAAGCCTAAATTTGTGAGCTCTGTGATAACGGTATTTTCAAGCGATGCATTGAGAATATTTGCTGGTGCTGAGTTTGGAGCGTAATTACCATCTTGATAGTTAAAGGTAAGCGTAAGCTTTAATTGGTTATTGCTATTACTAACATCAATAACCGCGCAAGTATCTGCTACCCGTTTTATTTTTTTACGTTCAGATGATTGGTAATGGGGTATCACACCGTCACCAAAATTTGCAGCTAATTGCTTATAGACACGATCAAAATTAGCTGTATGAATGGCTGGGATCGCTCTGATATGAGCAACTTCTTCACCACTTAGTGGCGTACGTAAACGGCCTATGCGTAGTGACTCTGTATCAAGGTAAGTTGGTGGTGTGGTTTTAAGTAAGAACCAGGATTGTTTACCCGTTAAACTTACATTTAATTGAATAAGATCTTTTTTGTGTGACCACGAAAAACTCAGATCTTCAGCACTATCAGCTTTAATCGACTGACGAGAACGCCCAAAAAACAAACGCTGAGAAGCAATCAACTGCTGTAATGCGTTAAATCCCCATTGCCCTCTAAGCTCTAAATTACCAAGTGCATTTTGAGAACGGATCCAACTGTATAAACGAAAATCAGTTTCGAGTAAATCGGATGGTGTTACAAAACTATTAAGCTGCTGATCAGTAAGGTTTCTACCGAGGGTATACTGATGTTCTGCAGAGAAAGCGGCAATTTTTGGTGTTAAAATAACCCGATTGTTTTCTACATCAAGCACAAATAAAAGTACATTTTTAGCTTGTGCTGACTGGTTTTGCTTAAGTGTTGTTAGCTCTTCAAACCAATCATTCATTATATAGTCTTGGCCGTAATCACCAGAATGATCAATCTTCAGCTTTAACAATACAGCAGCCAAGTGGCGACAGTTAGTTTTGGCATTACATGAACAGTGTCGATCAACTGCAAAACCATTGGCTAACTTCTTTATCTCTATGTGTTGGGTAAAAGTACTGCCTTGATTTCCAAACACCGAGGCATCAATGACAGAGAAATCATGATTATGCTCTAACCAATTAATTTGACCATTTGCTACGTACTCTTTTGCTTTACTGAGCACATGAGGCTTAAACAGCTGTTTAATAAATCGTTCAGATAAAGGAAATTGAGTCGCTTGCTCTTGCTTGATCTCTTCAAAAATAGCGAGTAGGTCATTCTTAGATAAGTTAGCAGACATATTGCTCAGGGCAGTAAAAAATAAAAATAATTTTACCAGTATATGATTTATCGGCGTCGAGCTAAAGCATTAAAATGATTAAAAAGACTGGTTGGAGCTGATAAGTTAGTAAAAAAATGATCTCAATACAAAAACAGCTGAATTTAATAGTTAAACACAACTAACCAACAATAAACCCACAAGTTATAAACATATTGCTAATAATTAAGCGCGTTTACAGATCACATTTTTACTAAGTTATAAAAAAATAGCGGTAAGAATGAAAAATATAGCTAATCAGTTAGTAAAAAAATGATCTATGAGCTCAATAGTAAGGTTTATTGATATTTCAGATCATTATTTTACTAACAAAACACAATTTGGGATCAGAATTTTACTAACAAAAAAAGCCTTTAGATCAGATTTTTATTAACTAGTTAAATGCATTTAATAACTTAGTTAGCTGTTCTAAGCGCTTGTCAGTCATCACTTTATTATCAATTTTGATTGATAAATCACCACTTTTTAAATTACGTTGCAAGCTAATGTAATTATTTTCTAGTAGTGCTTCTCGACGTTGAGTTGACTGTGGCTCAGCGGTAAGCAATTTAGTGATCGCCATTGCACGCTTATCATCACCAATAATCTCATCTAAGCTATTATCGTGTGTCAGATGATTTACTTGCTGATTAAAACTATGCTCATCACGTTCTTTTGCTGCAATCAGTTTTTTAGCTACTTCACGGCCAACATGATTCGCTGTTGGATAAAGGGCAAGTACAGCAGCAGGAAGCTTCTCAAAGGCTTTAATTGCATCAGCAATAGCTGTATGCGATACACCTTCAATGGCGGCTACTTCACGGTAAGAGCCTTTTTTTCCCTGTGCAACTAACTCATCTTTTGTTTGTTGATATGCTTGGCCAAGCTCCCAGAGGCTCGGGGCAATATATTGGTCTGACGATACCGCTAAAATCTTAGCATCTAAATCTGTAAAATCACTCGAACTAAGAACCATGTAGTCAGCATTGCCGATTATACATGCCATACGACGACGTGAGCCGGCTAATACCAACGTTTCATCACCTTTGTCCCAACATAGGGCGGGGTGTTGGTTACGACCATCCTCGGCTATTGCAGGGAGTATATCAGCGACAGACTTTTCATTGAGTAATACTTGAACACGACGATTTTTTGCGTACACCTTGGTGGTACTTTCTATTTCAGCATGCGGGATCACTTTGCAAACGAGTGTGATCTGACGATTAGGATCGCTTGGTGCAGGCATTTTGATCACATCGCCTGCGTTTGCTTGTTCTAGTAATTCATCAAGATTGCTATTACCAATTGAAGTAGCAAAAGGATCTAAGCTGGTGTCATTTTTACGTTTTTTAGCCATTTTTTGTTAACTACCTTACTTAGTTTCATTCAATTGAGATTGTGTTGATTGCCAGTTTGAACGGATCAGCATTTCTAATTCATCAACAACATCTTTTATATTTTCTTGAGCTCTGATCAGTGATTCTCTACTTGCTAAGCTGTCAGATGTTTTTTGATCAAAAATAGTATTGAATGACGAAGAGCTCGCTGTAATTGCCGAGCTGTGGTTAATTGGGTAACTCATTACCTGACGACCAAATGCACTGCGTACATCTTTAACGATGTCACGCTGTGAATGATTGCCTTTTACGTAATTAGTTACTAAAAATTGCATAAAGTCCCAGCCTTCATGACCTAAAGATGCAACGGTATGATAGATCTCGCCTAAACGTTTTAAATATTTGTTATTAGCATCGAAATCAACGGCCTCAGGATGCACCGGGATCAGCATTGCCGTAGATGCCATTAAAGCATTATAAAACATGAAGTTAAGAGATGGAGCTGTATCAATTAAAATGATATCGAATTGATCCTTGACCGGATCAATAACTTTTTCTAATAATTTATGGTAATGACGGGTTTTTTCATAACTTGAACTATCTTTTAGCAACGTTGCAGTTTCATGTTCAAAGTAAAAGTCATCCATACCAGAAGGCAAAATGCGTATATTTGGGATATGCGTAGGCAAAAAAGCATTTGTAACAAGTTGCTGCCAAGTTTCATCTGGATCTAAATCAATGCAATCTCGCATTAAATCACCGACCGTGATCGGTTCAGGTTCACTGGGTGGGAAAAAACTTGATGATGACCCTTGCGGATCTAAATCAATAATACCAATACGGTAACGTTTAATGTTAGTCGTAGCTAGGGCTGCAGCAATATTTACCATACTGGTTGTTTTACCACAGCCGCCTTTTAGAGAGTTGATAACAATAACTTGTAATTTATCGTCAACATTGCGGTGATCTGGCTGAATATCCATTATATCTGCCATAGCAAATATATTTACCAAAGTGTAAGCGTAATGGCCGTTTGCACCGCGTTTGATGTTTAGCTCATCAAAATCACCATTGTCATGGCGGCGTTTTAAGGTACGATTGTTACAGCCTAACAGATCTGCTGCTGCTTTTTGAGTGTAAGTTCGAAGCTCTTTTTCTTCAGATTTTAAGTGGGCACGATAATGCTGAATACGTCCTGCTAATGATTTTTCTGCGACTTCTGCAGTTGCTTTTAAAAGCCGATAGGTGGATAGCGCATTATTATGAATTGACATACTTTATTCCTCAAAGTTAGGTATTAAGTATAATGTCCATTCAATTGACTGTAAACAACTATTTATGACGACATGGCTTTTAATAACAAGACATTTAGAATTAATTTGTAATTTTAAAATTGCTTAGTATAAATAAAGAAGTTTAAAGGTGGTTAAATATATAAGGTAGTAAAGGTTAAGGGCATAAAATACACACCTAAGTTTTTGATATATATAAATAATAGTAAAAAAAGTGGATCAGGTTTATACTTGGTTAAGATCAGATCTTTAGTAACTGACAGATCGTAATTTTACTAACTCTGAATCTGAGACTTAAGTTATGCACAGTTTGAACACAGGTTTACGCACAAAAACCGCTGTTGAGATCAGTTTTTTACTAAGATAATTAAGAACTTATCCACTTACGATCGGGATAAATAGGCTGTTCAATTAGTATAGATCTGATCTGTAGTAGGTATAGATCAGATCTATGCTAACTGATTCGATGATTATCCACAGGCATTAGTAAAAATTAGATTTATGTCGTGTATTTTTGGTTAAAAAACAAAAATAGACGGACAAAAATATGCGTGAGTTAGTAAAATTTAGACTTATAACCGTAGTGTTAGTAAAAAACTGATCTGAAAATCAAGATCATTAAGGTTACTTAGTAAAATAGTGATCTGAACATATATTTTAATCCCAGATCAGTTTTGTACTAACTTAAACATTTAACTTTTTCTGTTTAATGTGTTGTTATTAGCTGTCGCAATAAAATTGGAAATAAGAACAATGAACCGAAAGGTCAACATCTCGGTAGATAACTTACCCGATACATTACGGGGTCAGATCCACGGGGTGGAAAGTGCAATAGATAACGAAAGCCTCGCATTATTTACAGACAATAAAGATGTGCGAGTTTCATTAGAAAATGCAGCGCATGGACTAAGGGCCTATTCGAATACTTTTAATCATTATGATTTGTGGGGACGTTTTGTTCGCTCAGGCCATAAAAAATTACCACTCGAAGAAGCGCCTAAAAAAACCATTATTACTCGAAAAATATCCGAAAAAGTGGATGGCATTTTGTATGATGGTGAAATTAAAATTACTCCAGCGGTAGTAAGTACCCGTAAAGACGGTGAAGATGTTGAATATTTAGTTTGGCCATCAGATCGTGAAGAAAAAGTAGAACGTGCATTAATCCGTTTAGCTTCTAAAGGTAAAATTGTTAAAATCAATTTTAAGTCCGGTATTCAATATGCCGTGGTTTTTTCGATGAACGAATTAGCGCAAGAACTTAAAGCTGTTGGGCAATCAATGCCTTACCCACAAATCAAAGAAGCATTAGAAGCACTGCAAGGTTCTAAGCTATCGTTTAAGTATTCAGCGACAGATACTAAAAATACCAATATTGATGATTCATTTTACGAATCAAATATGAACTTTCTTTCTTCTTTGCACTTTAGTGGTAAAAAAGGGCAGGGCGGTAATGTTAAATGTGTTGCGTGCTTGAATGCGTTTGTCCATAACATGATCGATAACCTTGAATACAAAGGTTACTATTTCAATAGCGCGCAAGAATTAAAGCGCGGATTATCTCGCTGGATGATGTTGCGTCTTTATCATCTTTGGCGCTATGCGGCACCAGGAAAAACATATCATTTTAGATTGTTATCTATCATGGAAAAATATGGCTCAATCTATTCAACTGACGATATCACTGAAAATAAATTAAAAGCATTGCGTCGTGATATGACCACTACGATGAAAGATCTTATCGAAAAAGGTGCTATTTCAGAATATAGCATTACTAATGTTAAAGATGATAAAACTGGCAACATTGTCGATTATACATACGAGATGCATCCTTCAGATCAGTTTTGTGATGAAATACTTACTTTGAATAAGCATAACAAACGTATTGAAATTCAAGGTGGTAAACGCATAGTTGAAAATGCAGTTTTAATCGACGAAGATAAAATTGAAGAAATAGTTAAAGATTAACTTACCGCTTAAGCTTATTCTGACTAAGGCCGCTATATAGCGGCCTTTTTAACATAATTATTTATCAACTTGTTCCAAATATAATCTATCAACAAGAAAATCATACTCTCGTTTACGCGGATGGCTTTGTGGTTTTTGATAATCTGATAACGTACCTAGTTTTACATCCGGTTCAGGGTTTATCAAAATAAAAGGTAGTGCGGCACTAACATGATAACGATTTTGCGCGGTGTATCTCACATTTACTTGTGGGCTAACGCGGGTTGGGCGTCTTATTCGTAACTTATCTTTATCTCCTAAACTAGCGACACGTAATTGTTCTTGAGCAACGAGTGTTTGCCAACTGAGTTGATCTATCATTCTAGGATTGGAATAACCGGCTGATTTTTCGAGCATGGCTAGTGCCATCTTTTTTGTCAGTGTTTTAGTCGCGTGTTTGTGCATCCAGGTAAAACGAACTGAAAAAGGGGAGTTTACTTCAAAATGAATTTTACGGTACGCGGCGAGTGTTATTAAATTTGGTATCGCATTATGAACCGCTTCAAAGCGAGCATCATTATTATCAATGGCTAGAATACATTCTTTAAATGCAGCTTTAGCTTTATTTAATTGTTGAATTCGAGCAACAAGTTGTTTTTGATCCGCATTTTTTATTACCAATAACCCAGGGTGACGTTTTAAAACACGACTACTTAAGCCTGATTTTTTATAGATATCGTTAAATGAATTTAAAATCAACTTTTGGCCCGTAGCACCTGTAATTTTCGTAACATTGATCGATTGAGGGACTATCTTTTCATCGTTACTATCAATATCAGGCAATTGATAATAATCAGCCTTTGAATAATCGCATTGCATTAAATCATCAATAAAGTGATTAGTTAAATCACTAAGTAAATCGAACTGACTGCGAATTTGTACTTTAGTTACCATAAGAACACATCATACAATATAGATGATAATAGTCTACCATAGCCGCAGTTAAACTAAAAACAAAGCAGCGCATAATCACCTGTTTATTTATTGTTTAATTTTACTCGATGCTAAGTATATATTATAAATTAACAAAGTATGATGTGTTCTTTGTTCTTGGTAAGGACCTTATAACGGATAGGTTAATAGTTTTTCTAACTTAAAAGTTCGATCATCTCTAAATAAGTATGTTTAAATATTGCCTTTAAGCTGATGATTAAGTACATCATGTTGCTGCAATTGTATAATCTCCGATGCGATAGAGGTATTTACCTCAAGTATAAGTTGTGTAATTAAAGGGTGAGGACTAACTCTATTGTAGTTTTCAGTTGCCAATGGATACTGGTATATCAATGCAACAATTTACGGGAGCTTATTGATGTGACCAATTCTATAAATTACTCATAGGCATACTATTTCAATTTTGCTTCAGGGGATTATCTAATTTGAAACAGCTTACAAATTATCAGTCGTGCAGTTGCAGTGAGTAAGTTTATGGCTGTGAGCACAAAAATAAACTGCGCTTACAGACTTTATAACCATGAAGCTTAAGTAATCGTCGATATAGTTAAAGAGCTGAACTACAGTGATAACAAGCTGCTAAACCTATCTAGTTTAAGCCAGGCATTATAAAAATGTTGTATGAACGCTGAGAAATAGGCCAATAAGATGTATAGGAGTTGGAGTCAAACCAGCGCTCGAATTTTACAATTACATACTATTGCCTTAATTTAATTGCAGTGTCATTCAGGCTTGAATTGACAACTATCAGTAATTTGAGATACGTGCCAACATGAATCAAACAAGGTAGTTACAAGCAACATCAGACGAACTGAATTTCATTTAATTTAGGTATACCTCTTTATTACTCAGCACCCTTAGCACATATTTTAAACTTCAGCCATTTGATATAAAAAATAATCTAATTTCAACTGTAAAGTTAAGGTTACATAGCATTGCAATTTAAGTATGATGTGTTCTTAATTTCAGTTGTAGAGTAGGCACTTAATTTATTTACTAAGGTCTCGCTGTATTATTTAATTTTATGTTTTATATTAATAAGTTAAACAATACCCTGTGCATATTTTAAAAAATAAAAAGGTGGCAGAACAGTGCAAATCATCAATAATATTTATCTCATAACTAAATAATTGATAATTAGCGAATATAGTCCTTGAACAGGGGCACTGCATACGTTAATTTTCATCTATCAGGTAAATGTAGGAATGAGGAAATTAATATGCAGTCGTGGAACCCAAATAGCTGGAGAGAGCTCCCAATACTTCAGCAGCCACAGTATCCAGATCAAGAAGCGCTGAAAACTGTTGAAGGCCAATTAAAGAGTGCACCGCCACTGGTCTTCGCAGAAGAGACCCGTAGTTTATTTAAACAACTAGAAGACGTTTGTGAAGGCCGTGCCTTCTTACTTCAAGGTGGTGATTGTGCTGAATCATTTAGTGACTTTAATGCCGCTAATATTCGTGACACATTTAAAACAATATTACAGATGGCAGTCGTACTAACTTATGGCGGTAAATGCCCTGTAGTTAAGATTGCGCGCATGGCAGGGCAATATGCTAAACCACGCTCAGCAGATTTAGAAACCATTGATGGGGTATCTTTACCTTCATACCGTGGTGATATCGTAAATAATTTTGAGTTCACTGAACAAGCGCGTATTCCCGATCCACAACGCTTAATGACGGCTTATCATCACAGTGCAGCAACATTAAATTTATTACGCGCATTTGCACAAGGTGGACTTGCAGATTTACATCAGGTAAATCGCTGGAACATGGGTTTTGTTGCCGCAAACCCACTTAAAGAAAAATACCAACAACTTGCGGATAAGATTCAAGATGCGCTTGAGTTTATGGAAGTGTGCGGTATTAACTCAACAATTGCACCAAGCCTTAAAGAGACTGATCTATACACCTCTCATGAAGCGTTATTACTGGGGTATGAAGAAGCGCTTACTCGCCGTGATCATCTATCTGGCGATTGGTATGACTGCTCAGCACATTTTGTTTGGATTGGTGAACGTACTCGCCAACTTGATCATGCACATATCGAATTCTTTAAAGGTATTAAAAATCCAATTGGGGTAAAAGTTGGCCCAGGAATGGATCCTGACGACTTAATTCGTTTAATTGATGCGCTTAATCCAGATAACATCCCAGGGCGCTTAACATTAATTACACGTATGGGTGCTGATGTACTTCCTGAAAAGTTGCCGGCCTTAGTACGTCGCGTTCAACAAGAAGGCCGTAAAGTAATTTGGAGTTCTGATCCAATGCACGGAAATACTGAAAAAGCGACATCAGGGTATAAAACCCGAAGCTTTGACAATATTTTGCGTGAGATCAGCCAGTTCTTCGCAGTTCATAAAGCTGAGGGCTCGTATGCAGGTGGTGTTCATTTAGAAATGACTGGCCAACATGTTACTGAGTGTACTGGTGGTGCTTACGGATTATCTGATGACGATCTAGCACAGCGTTATCGCACACAGTGTGACCCACGTTTAAATGCTGATCAGGTATTAGAACTTGGCTTCTTAGTTGCAGATTTATTAAAAGACGCACGTAAGTAGAGTTAGTCCAAAAAATCAAAAGCCGCATCTGCGGCTTTTTTAATGTCCGATATTATTTTTATACCTTGTGTAACTATAATTAGCTATATTGAAGTTAGTACTTACGTCGCTCAAGGTTAGTATCAGAAATGATCTTAGCGGAAATTTCTTCTACAGAGTGATGGGTCGAATTTAAATACGCCAGCTTATGTTTTTTATACAGCATTTCAACTTCGCGTACTTCGATTCGACATTGCTTAAGTGATGCGTATTTTGAATTAGCCATACGGCGTTGGCGAATATCAGCCAACCTGACTGGATCAATCGTTAAACCAAACAGCTTATGCTTATAGGCTACTAAGCACTGTGGTAAGTTACCCGAATCTAAATCTTCTTCAGTGATAGGGTAATTAGCTGCTTTAATACCATACTGTAGCGCTAAATATAAACTAGTTGGCGTTTTACCACTGCGGCTTACGCCGACCAAAATTATATCGGCTTCAGCATAGTTACTAATATTAGCGCCGTCATCATTAGTAAGCGCATAGTTCACGGCATCAATTCTAAAGTCATAACTTTTTTCATGCATTGAATGAGTACGATGAATTTTAGGCACAGGCGCTACTTTTAGTTCTTGCTCAATTTTCTCACTAAATGTAGTTAAGAAATCATAAGTAACGGCGGTCGATGAGCGAATAATTTCACTTAAATTGTGATTAACAAAAGTAAAAAAAACCAATGGTTTTTCGCCTTCGCGTTGTGCCGTTGCATTGATCAATGCTTTTATTTCGTTCGCTTTTTTTTCAGTTTCAACAAAAGGGATAGTTTTATGATTAAATTCAACGGGAAATAATGACAAAGTGGCGTGGCCAAATACTTCAGAAGTGATAGCTGTACCGTCAGAAATATAAAATGCAGTTCTCATATTAACCTTTTTATTACGTTTAATAGTTAAAATAGCCACCCTACGGTTTACGTAAGGTCTATTGCCAGTGTAGAATGAAGGTGACCTTTTTAGAAGGTTTTCTTTCTTAACTCTCACAGTTATTACTACAATTTGTTTTTTTGGAGAAAGATCCGTGCAAGAATACGTTCTCTGGTATCAAGAGCTTGGTATGCAAGATGTTCCTCGTGTTGGCGGCAAAAATGCCTCACTCGGCGAAATGATTTCTAACCTAGCAAACGCTGGTGTACAAGTCCCAGGTGGTTTTGCTACTACCGCAGACGCATTTAATGAGTTTCTTGAGCAATCAGGACTAAATGCAAAGATCCACGACATTTTAGACACACTGGACGTGGAAGATGTAAATACACTAGCAAAAGTCGGCGCTGATATTCGTCAGTGGATTATCGACACCCCATTCCAACCTAATTTAGACCAAGCCATTCGCGACGCATACAGCCAACTCCACGGCAATGCAGCAGACGATGTTTCATTCGCAGTACGTTCATCAGCAACAGCTGAAGATATGCCTGATGCATCATTCGCAGGTCAACAAGAAACCTTCCTAAATGTACGTGGTATCGACTCAGTAATGGTCGCCATCAAGCATGTGTTCGCATCGCTTTTCAATGACCGTGCCATTTCATACCGTGTTCACCAGGGTTATGATCATCGCGGCGTAGCATTATCTGCGGGTATTCAACGCATGGTACGTTCTGATAAGTCATCGTCTGGCGTTATGTTCAGTATTGATACTGAATCAGGCTTCGAAGATGTCGTGTTTATCACCTCAAGTTATGGTCTAGGTGAAATGGTTGTACAGGGCGCAGTAAACCCTGATGAATTTTATGTTCATAAACCAACACTTGCTAAAGGTAAGCCATCTGTAGTGCGCCGTAATATTGGCTCAAAAGCAATTCAAATGATTTACTCTGCCGATCAAGCGCATGGTAAACAAGTAGAAATCGTAGATGTAGATGCAGCCCTTTCAAATAAATTCTCAATTACCGATGCCGAAGTTCAAGAGCTTGCAAAGCAAGCTGTGATCATCGAAAAACATTATGGCCGCGCGATGGATATCGAGTGGGCAAAAGATGGTAATGACGGCAAGCTATACATTGTACAAGCTCGCCCTGAAACAGTTCGTTCAAACGAAGATACGAATGTTATGGAGCGTTTTCAACTAAATGGCAGCAGTGCTGTTGTCGTTGAAGGACGTGCCATCGGTCATAAAATTGGCTCAGGTGTTGTTCGTGTACTTGATTCGATTAAAGAAATGGATCAAGTTCAACAAGGTGACATTTTAGTAACCGACATGACTGATCCAGATTGGGAACCTATCATGAAACGTGCTGCAGCGATTGTAACTAATCGTGGTGGTCGTACATGTCACGCGGCAATCATTGCCCGTGAGTTAGGTATTCCAGCAGTTGTAGGCTGTGGTAATGCAACTGACCTAATTAAAGCAGGCCAAAAAGTAACCGTATCATGTGCTGAAGGCGACACTGGCTTTATTTATGAAGGTATTTTAGATTTTGAAATCCTCACTTCACGTGTCGATAAAATGCCTGAACTACCAATGAAAATCATGATGAACGTTGGTAACCCAGATCGTGCATTTGATTTTGCACGCTTACCACACTCAGGTGTTGGTCTTGCGCGCGTTGAATTTATTATCAACCGTATGATTGGTGTGCATCCTAAAGCATTGCTAAATTTTGATGCTCAAACAGATGAGTTAAAAGCTGAAATCACACAGATGATTGCAGGTTATGAATCACCGGTTGAATTCTATATTGCTAAATTAGTTGAAGGTATTTCGACCTTAGGCTGTGCATTTGCACCAGAGCGTGTAATTGTTCGTATGTCTGATTTTAAATCAAATGAATATGCTAACTTAGTTGGCGGACAACAATACGAGCCTGAAGAAGAAAACCCAATGATTGGTTTCCGTGGCGCAGCACGTTATATTTCGGAAGATTTCCGTGACTGTTTCGCACTAGAGTGTGAAGCAATCAAACGTGTTCGTAACGACATGGATATGGCCAACATTGAAATCATGATCCCATTCGTACGTACACTTGAAGAAGGTAAACGTGTTATTGAATTACTTGAAGAGCATGGCCTTAAACGTGGCGAAAATGGCTTAAAAGTAATCATGATGTGTGAACTTCCATCAAATGCATTACTTGCTGATGAATTTTTAGAACATTTTGATGGCTTTTCAATCGGTTCAAACGATTTAACGCAACTTACACTTGGTTTAGACCGTGACTCAGGATTAATTGCCCATTTATTTGATGAGCGTAACCCTGCAATCAAAAAACTACTTTCTATGGCAATTCAAACTGCCAAAGCAAAAGGAAAGTATGTTGGTATTTGTGGTCAAGGTCCATCAGATCATGAAGACTTTGCTGCGTGGTTAGTAGAGCAGGGCATTGATTCTGTTTCACTAAACCCAGATACAGTACTTGAAACTTGGTTATACCTTGCTAAAAAATTAGCAAAATAATCGTTAAAGTATAAAAAATGCCAGCGTTATTGCTGGCATTTTTGTTTACTCAATATGTTATAGCCTATTTATAACTTTTATCGGGCTAACTTCTTATCTAAGAACGCGCAAGATTTTGTCAGCGCTTTTTGGCAAATTGCTAAATAATGGCGTGCTTTAGGGTAATAAAAAGAGAAACACATAAGCCCTGCAATAAAAAAGATCAAAGAAGGGCCTGGTACAATAGCAAAAAATAATCCCAGCAACATAAATAAACTGCCGACTAAAACTAATACACATTTTTTCATTTCAATTCCCTCGCAATTAAGCATCTACTATGAGTATAAGTAATCACAGTCTTTTTACGATAAAAAGAGTGTTACAAACTGTAAAATCTTCAATTTCTATTGCTCTTTAGCATGATATAATCGAACAAATGCCTTAATTTACTACCGTCATGATAGCAACTATTAGCCAACAAGATGCCGCGACCGATTTAGTCGCAAGTTACTTAAAAACTATAATTAAACAAGGGTTTACTGGCGACACTGATGCAAGTTATGCCACTCGTATAACTGCATCAACTGATAACAGTATTTACCAGCAGTTACCGCAAAGTGTTATTTTTCCTAAAACTGAAAAAGATATTCAAATTGCTCTGCAAACTGCTGCACAAGACCCTTATCTATCGCTGACTTTTGGACCTCGCGGCGGTGGTACAGGCACCAACGGTCAATCATTAACTCCCGGGATCGTAGTCGATTTATCACGTTATATGCGAGAAATCCTCGAAATTAATCCTGAAGAAGGTTGGGTTAGAGTGCAAACGGGCGTGATTAAAGATCAACTAAATGATTTTTTACGCCCTTATGGATTTTTCTTTGCACCTGATTTATCAACGAGTAATCGCGCAACAATCGGCGGAATGGTTAATACCGATGCATCAGGACAAGGCTCACTGGTGTATGGTAAAACTAGCGATCATGTTTTAGGACTTACCACTTATTTAGTCGATGGCACACAAATGTCAACGACACCAATAGACATTGATAAAGCCAAACTAATTGCCGAACAAAACACTACAATCGGTAAACTGTACGCAACAGTGCTTGATATTTGTTTGTCTGAGCGGGATGCAATTTTAGCCAAGTTTCCACGTTTAAATCGCTTTTTAACCGGATATGACCTAGAACATGTGCTAAGTGATGACTTACAAACTTTTGATATGAGTAGGCTAATAACTGGCTCAGAAGGTTCGCTTGGTATTGTTACTGAGGCTAAATTAAACATCACACCTATTGCTGAATTCAAAACTTTAATCAACATCAAGTATGATAGCTTTGATTCGGCACTGCGGCATTCACCATTTTTGGTCGATGCTCGTGCTACCTCAGTTGAAACCGTTGACAGCAAAGTTTTAAATCTTGCACGTGAAGATATAATTTGGCATTCAGTATCGGACTTAATAACCGATGTGCCAAATAAAGATATGCAAGGGCTTAACATGGTTGAGTTTAATGCTGTATCGCCTGATGACATAAAAGACAAAGTTGAGTCGCTATGTGCATTACTCGATGATTGCGTTGCACAACAAAAAAACGGCGTAATTGGTTATCAACTTACCAGCAGTAAGACTGATATTTTAAAAATTTATGCCATGCGTAAAAAATCAGTTGGCTTGTTGGGTAATGTTAAAGGCGCACAAAAACCTTTGGCGTTTGCTGAAGACACCGCCGTACCACCTGAGAATCTTGCAGATTATATTGTTGAATTTAGAGCTTTGCTCGATAGCCATAATTTACAATATGGCATGTTTGGTCATGTTGATGCCGGTGTATTACATGTTAGACCGGCACTTGATATGTGTGATCCCGAACAAGAAAAATTACTGCGAGTGATCTCTGATGAAGTTGTTAAACTCACAGCTAAATACGGTGGTTTAATGTGGGGCGAGCACGGCAAAGGGTATAGAAGTGAATATGGCCCTGAGTTTTTTGGTGAGCATTTATTTAAGCAATTACGACTTATAAAATCAGCTTTTGATCCTAACAATAGGATTAATCCCGGAAAAATATGTACTCCGATTGAAAGTAAGGACTCACTAGTTAGTGTTGACGGTCAAAAGCGTGCGTGGTTCGACAGACAAATTTCGGTTGATGTTAAAACTAGTTTTAATAATGCAATGACATGCAATGGCAATGGTATTTGCTTTAACTATGATGAAAACTCTCCTATGTGCCCATCATATAAAGTAACCGGTGATCGTCGTAATTCACCTAAAGGTCGCGCAAGTTTAATGCGTGAATGGTTACGATTACAAGAAGCAAAAGAGATTGATTTAATTGAGGTTGAAAAAGAACTTAATAAAGGTAAAGTGATCACCTGGTGGGAACGTTTTCAACATAGCCGCGATAAAAAGAAAGGCGTGTATGATTTTTCTCATGAAGTTAAAGCCTCAATGGATGAGTGTTTAGCGTGTAAAGCATGTACCACAGCGTGCCCAATAAAAGTTGATGTACCGACTTTTAGATCACGTTTTTTAAATTATTATCACAGTTACTACGCGCGCCCACTTAAAGATTATCTAGTCGGTAATATTGAAGCCAGTGCACCATTAATGGCCAAATTTTCAAATGTAATAAACCCAATTGTAAAAACTAAATTGGTCAGCTCATTAATAAAAAAATCTGTTGGCTATGTTGATACACCCGTGCTTAGTTCACCACGTTTAACAAAACGGATTAATAAAACACACGAATTTAATTTTGCACAACTTTCAGGCTTATCTCCCGAGCAACAAAGTGAGTATGTACTAATTGTGCAAGATCCGTTTACCAGTTTTTATGAAGCTGAGCTGGTAGAAAGTTTTATAAAAATAATTTCCGCACTAGGTAAGAAGCCAATACTGTTACCGTTTAAGCCAAATGGAAAACCGCAACACGTTAAAGGTTTTTTAAATGAATTTAAGATCACAGCAAAAAATGCAGCAACATTTTTAAATTCATTATCTGAAATAAATGCACCACTTGTAGGTTTAGATGCATCATTAGTAATGTGTTATCGGGATGAATATAATTCTATTTTAGGTGATGAACGTGGTGAATTTGAAGTGCTACTTGCTCATGAATGGTTAGCAACACAATCTTTTAAATCATTAGCTAACAAAGTTGATAGCAATATAACATTTACGTTATTAAGTCATTGTACTGAAACAACCGCTTTACCAAAAGCGGCGAATGTATGGCAAACAATTTTTACTGACTTAGGCCTAAAACTTAATACAACAGCAACAGGGTGTTGCGGTATGGCAGGTACATATGGCCATGAAGCGCAAAACCAGAAAAACTCTCGAGCATTATATGAAATGAGTTGGCAAGGTGTTGTAGAGAAAAATAAACCTGAGCAATTATTAGCAACCGGTTTTTCTTGTCGTAGCCAAGTTAAACGCTATGAAAAATTCAAACCAAAACACCCAATAGAACTACTAGCAGATAAGCTAAGCAATAACATTTAATATAAAAATGCCGCACGCTTTTAAAAAGGAATGCGGCATTTTTTATATCGTTTTTTTATTTTAAATAACTATCAGCAATAGGCTTGGTGCTCATACCATGAATAAAAACACTAAATAAAATAGTTGTCATAGCAATCGTAGCTATAAGGTATTTATTTTCGATGCCGCTATCGATCACCATTAAAGTAAATACAATAGATGCTAAGCCTCTCGGGCCAAACCAAGCAAAAGTAAAACGTTCTTTCATTTTTAATTTAGTAAATTGTAATGACAACATCACAGGGATAATTCGAATAAGCGTTGTACTCAGTAGTGCAAATACAGTAAGTGCCCATGATAATTCTGGCAAAACTAAATAGCTGCATACAAAACCAAATAAACACCAGATCAACAAACCAGTAAAGTCAGCGATGTGTTCACTATCTTCAACGAGTTTTAAGCGTAAAGCCTGATCGGTAAATCTATCAAAAATTAATCCAGCAACAAACACCGCAATAAAACCACTGCTATGCAAACTTTGTGCGATTGAAAAAATGGCCATTGCCATACCAACCACTAAAAATGGGCTACTATTATTTGAAAAATAATGACGTTGCATGGCAAATTTAATCGCGGGAATGATCAATCCCATTGCAGCAACTGCAACCAGAATAGCCACACCTAATTCACGCGCAAAAACAATGACCGTATCAAAAACCGAAAATGTAGATGCAGGCTCTTTTGCTAACAACATCAAGACTAAAAATATTGGCACACATAAACCATCGTTTAAACCACTTTCAGTATTGATCCCTTCACGAATTTTTTCAGGCACCGCGCTGCTATTTAATAATCCTTTACTAAGCGCTGCATCTGTCGGCGTTAATATTATTGCAACTAGTGCAGCTTGAATAAGTGTCAGCTGGGTAAACATTAAACTCGCAATAATAATTCCAGCAAACAAGGTAAGTGGTAAAGCAATAAAAAGTAATAGGCTAGGGTATTGAAAGCTGTGTTTTAAAACCATCAGTTTGGTTTTTGCCGCATCAGTAAATAAAAATATGCTCAGTGTTAATTCTATTAAAGGTAATAAGTGATCTAAGTCTCTGGTTAAATATGCCGTTTTACTTGGTAGCATAAACCCGATCAACGCACCGATAATAACAAAAAACATAGGTCCGGTAATTTCAGCTCGCTCTAATTGATGCATAGATAATGAATAAATTAAAAAGGCTAAACCCACTGCAGCTAATACAACATATTCCATTTAGATTTTCCTTTTAAGTCCAGATTTTGCTCGTTCTTTGATATTTGTCTGAATATATATTTGATCGGTGGTGGCAATTTTTGCATGTCCTAAATCTTCTGATAAATGTTTTAAAGGGCGAGTTTGTGCATCATGCGTAGCACCAGTATGTCTGAGCCAATGCGCTGTTGCCGATTCTAGTTGCTCGGCATCATCAGTAAAGCCATCATCAAGTAAAGATTGTTTGGCTAAATCAAAACTTTGTTGAACTAAGCGACGAATTTGTCGAACGGTCATTCCGCCTTGACCACGAATTTTATGCACCAATGGATCAGATTCATCAACGCGGGGCAGGGCTGGTAAACCTCGGTACAACCTATAACGTTTTAAATAAGTTACAAAATCTTCACTGAGTGTGACATCACGTAATTTATTTCCTTTACCCATAATTCTTAAAAACCAAAAGCCATCATTATCTTGCCAAAAATGAGACATAACAGGCGACCATTGTGGTCGCTCTGATAGTTCAGAGATCCGTAAATAAAGACCTTTTAAACACGCTAAGGTAAATAAATTTCTTTCAAGATCAGGTTGTTGCTCACACTTATCACGTGTGACACCAAATACATATTCCCATTGAATATCACTCAAGGTATCAGGAATTTTTATTTGTGATTGCACAACTAAATAAGGGCTATTCTTTTTTACAACCGGTACAAAGTTAGCAAAGGTTTTTTCTTCTAAAATAGCAAACTTGTAAAATACATTTAAAGCAGTAAACATGGCCGCTAATGTTTGTTGGCTAGCAATAGATTCTTTGAGCATAAAAGGGCGCCAATTTTCGTTTAATCTACGGATCCCTTGCTCATCTTTATAGCGCCATTGCACTGAAGTCATCGCCCAGCTTTTATCGGGTTCGACCATAAAATCGACATAGGCTTCTATGTCTTCACGTTTTAATTCAAATACTGATTTTTCTGCGACTAACCAAGACCATAGGTAAAAGCGTTCGAGTTCGTTCCGAAAACGATTATATGTCGCTTCTGATTTTCGGCCATAAACATATAAAAATTGATACAAAAATACTAATTCTTGCTTAGATTCAGCGACAGTCAAGCCAACTTGCTGTATAAAGGTGGCAAGTTCTGGGTATTCTGATTGCATTGTATCATCTTCAAGATGGGCAATTTGATACCGTAATTGTTTTAATGTATCGACCAAAGCAACAAGCATAATATAGTTATTTCTAATAAAATAAAGTAGTTACAGTTTAACCTTAAAGTCCGATACTGTCTAGTATTGGACTTAGTGAATAATTATATTGTTAAGCTAATCAGATAATACCAAGGCAATGTTGCTGGTTTAAGGAAGGCATATGAAAAAGTTAATAGTTTTAAGTTTAGTTGCACTTACATTAGTCCTGTCTGGTTGTGCTACAACAGGTAGTGCTTCTCCAACTGAAAAGCGTAATCTAGTGCAAAATATGCGAGCAGATACACTCAGTAAATTATACAAAGAAAAACCAGATGTTAAAGAGCAAATTAAAAATGCCGCTGGTTATGCAGTATTTGATAATGCTAATGTCAATGTAGTTTTAGCCAGCTTTGGTGGCGGTTATGGTGTGGTTAAAAATAATTTGACGGGTAAATCAACTTATATGAATATGGGTGAAGCTGGTTTAGGACTTGGTTTAGGTGTTAAAGACTTTAACGTTGTAATGGTTTTTCATAATCAAGCTGCGTTAAATCGTTTTATTGAAAATGGTTGGGCCTTCGGTGGCAATGCCGATGCAGCGGCAAAATACCAAGATAAAGGCGGTGCACTTGTTGCCGAAGCCATTGCAGATCAAGTAACTGTTTATTCATTAACCGAAAATGGCCTTGCATTACAAGCCGTACTAAAAGGCACTAAATTCTGGGTAGATTCTGAGCTAAATTAAGACCTCAAAACCCTTCTAAAAGTGGGCTAGTTCGTATGATTACGCCCACTTTAATTTATTTCAGCCTATTTAACATAACGTAATTTATGGGCTATCAGCTATCAGCTATCAGCTATAAGCCAAAAATAACTTATAGCTTAAATTTTTCAATTAGTTTTAATTCAAATTTTTTATAGCTATACTTTTATCAAACGCGTCAGCTAAAGCAAATTTAAATAATTTATCTAGGCTATTTTTTCCTACTCGCCCATGGGCAGATTATAGAATTTGATATCACGACAACAAAATGACTACGCCTTGGGGTATAGTAAAACCATCTCATTTACAGTTAGTACACCGATATAAATGTTCTGCTAAGAAATCAGAGCAAATGTACCAAAACCTCAAAAGACAGACATCTACACAAGATAAGTATTTATTTGAATTACAGAACCAATTACTAGATATTGTTGGTGATATTTCAGAAAAGACAGGAAGTTAATTTTGCTAGAATCTAAAAAATTAGTACCCAAAAAAAATCATCATTTTGTTTGGCGGCGTTATCTAGAAAATTCGCAGGTTGATAATAAATTAGCTTACTTTGCTACTAAAAAACATATTGCAGCAACTGAAACCGCGCTTGGAGTAGCTAAGCAAGATTTTTTTTATAAATTGGAACATATTGAAAATTATGAAGATCTATATATTAAGATCATTCTTAAGTTTATATCTGATTCTAATTACGAGATAAACCTTCATTACTACAATTCGTTTAAAGCTGCTTTAAAACAATCCGATAGTGTTAATAACTGGAAAATTAACCTTTTAGAGAATTATCATTCTAAAATAGAGGGTAAAATGCTTAAAGTTTTGCCTCAACTAAGTAATGGTGATTTTAATATCCTTGAAAACTCAGATTACTTTAAAGATTTTATGAATTTTCTTGGTCATCAGGCAACTAGGACTAAGGATTTAAAAGATAGTAGTTTTTCTAAGTTAAATTTGTGGCCTAGATTTTCTTTAAATGAGAATTTTAGAAATGAAAAAGATATTGACATTCTATTGAGTGTATTTAGAAAACACTGGTGGTTTTTTAGTTTTGTCTTTGGGCAAAATTACGCTCTTAATCTCTTAACAAATTGTAATATCGATATTCATATCCCATTAATTAACTCTTCAGACATTTCATTTATTACTTCTGATTCACCAGTAGTAAGTCTTAAAAGTATTACTGGTAATGGTAAAGATCTCTATTTTCCAATCTCACCAAAGTTTGGGTATGTAATCTTACGTGATATAAACACTAAATTTTTTAATGAGTTATGTACAACAGAAGATGTAAAATTATTTAACTCATTAATTGTTCAAAATTCACATCAAACTTATTTTGCAGATTCAGAATCTTCTATAAATGAATACAGAAAGTTATTTATGAAAACTCACTAGTGTCATTATATCTTATTGCTAACATTGTAAATAATTGATAAAAAGGGCTTTCGCCCTTTCCTTTAATATTACGTACGATAATTTATGGATTATTAACTACGACTCATAAAACTACATTACTTGATAGATTAGATCATTCAATTATTTTCAGCTCAACATTTTCGCTATTGAGTTTTTTATCAAAATCATCGGCTAGTTTTTCAGTCTCGCTAAATACTGTTCGCCAATATTTTATACGTGTATCCGCATCGAGATCTGTAAAGTCGCTTCTATCGGGGATTTTCCCGTAAGGTAAGCTGGCGATGAATTTTTTAGAGGGAGTGATCATTACCACGTTATCGTAATTTTTAGCGGCGACTTTACGTTTTAAACTTTTATCAAACCACCCTGCTTTTGGATCTGAATTGAAATGTGGATATAGAATAAGTCCAGGATTGTTAATTTTAAAATCAAAGTGGTAATCAACAATACCACCATCGCGATACATGCCTGCAGGCGCGCCGGCAATATTTTTTATACCTTGCATTACTAGCGGTATTGATCCCGATGCCAGTAAGGCATCTTTTAAATTTGTTTGTGTGAGTGCGATATTTTGAGTTTTAAAATTGTAGCTGTCAGTAATACTTAAATTACTATTCGGTGCGCCAAAAATAAAACGCTCATATTGCCCGCCTAATAATTTACGATTAACGCGATTAAACAGATAACTTTTTGATAAACCCAAAAGCTGTATTAATTTATGTTCACTGGCAATTAACCCGTTAGATTTTGCGACGATAAAATGCGCTTTAAATACCGGGTTATTTATAATTTCGGTGACACCGTTATCGCCAAACACATCTTCGAGTAGTGCGCGGGCTTTAGTGGTAATTTCATTAGGAGTGGGTTTATTACTAGAATATCGGGTTTGCGAATACGATTTTGCTAAGCGTTCAATGGCCGCAACGGGATCGTTTTGTGAAAAACATGCAGATCTGAATGCTCCAGCCGATGATCCAATTAAATTGAGTTGCGATGATCGGTTTTTAAAAAACTCACCAAAAATATACTTATCTAAACCAAATAAAGTAAACCATTTAGGGCCACCGGATGCACCTAAGAAGGCATTAAAAAGGTCGGGTTTAAAACCTTGTTCTGTAATTATTTTTGCCGCAGTTTTACCTGCATATATATCAATCATAAAAATACTTAATCATTTTCAACAACCAGCAAGGTGAATACTTATGCAAAAAACCTCACAGCAATAGTCATGTTTAGTGCCAAATACCCTGCTCGGTTTTACCTTGAATGAGCACATTTTTTGCATTAAATTCAGGCTCAATACCTTCAGCTCGTTGCCTATTATAATCGTCTGTGACATTTAAAATAGTCGGGGTGAGCAGTATTATGGCAATTACATTGACAACTGTCATCAAGCCAAGAGCAATATCGGCTAAATCCCATACTTCTTTTAATGTGGCAGACGCCCCCCACATCATCATTGATAGATATAAAAATGTGTAAATACCGCGCCCTACTTTATTATCGAGCTTAAATAAATGTAGGTTACTTTCGGCGTAAGCGTAATTAGCCACTACCGAGGTAAAGGCAAATAAAGTAATGGCTGCTGCTACAAAGTACACTCCCCCTTGTGCTAAATGTGCGGTCATTGCCGCTTGTGTTAAGCGAATGCCTGCCATCTCACCACTGATATCAATATCAGCAAGTAAGATAATCACAGCGGTACAACTACACAACACGATAGTATCAAAAAACACCCCAAGCATTTGAATATACCCTTGCGTTACTGGGTGATTTGGAATTGGGCTGGCACTTGCTGAAGCATGCGGTACACTGCCTGCGCCTGCCTCGTTCGAATACAAGCCGCGTTGAATACCGTTTTTGATTGCCGCGCCCATTGCGCCTGCACCGGCTTCTTGTAGCCCAAAAGCAGATAAGAATATATCCTTCAACATAGCAGGTACTTGGGTGAAGTTAATCAAGGTAATAATCACAGCTGCCAGTACAAATACAATGCCCATCACCGGCACTACTCGCTCAGCAAAGCGGGCAATAGCTTTAAAGCCACCGAGTATAATAGAGCCTGCAAGCAGGGTTATGACTATGCCTGAATATAAGGTTGGAATTTCAAAAGCGAAATTAAGCGCATCAGTAATGGTGTTGGTTTGCATCGCGCTAAAAGTAAAGCCATAGCCTAAGAACAAACACAACGCAAACGCGATAGCGAGACTACGGCTGCCTATTCCTTGTTGAATATAATAAGCGGGGCCACCTCTAAATTCGCCTTGGCTATCGCGTACTTTATACACTTGGCCAAGTACGCTTTCTGCAAAACCGGTCGCCATGCCCAGTATGGCAATCACCCACATCCAAAATATGGCGCCACTGCCTCCTAATGATATCGCAACAGCAACACCTGCTAAATTACCAGTTCCAACCCGCGCACTTAATCCGGTGCACAGTGCTTGAAACGAACTAATGTCGTTTTTATTGCATTTGCTACTGCCTTTGAGAAGGCTGAACATGTGTTTAAATTTAAAAATTTGAATCAGTTTTAAGCGTACTGAAAACCAAATACCTGTAAACAGTAAAATGTAGATCAGTATTTGTCCTTCACCCCAAAGCAGGTTATTTATACTGCCTACGATTAAATCAAACATGTTTGCCCTTGTTATTATTTTTCAACACGAAATAGAATACATATGCTGAATTTAAGAATATTTAGTTGGCAATACTTTATCGTGCTGTTATAAATTAGCAAGTATTGAGTGTATTAAAATAACAAAAAGTTATTTACAACACCCTACAACTCCCTTCATGATTGTTTGTCAGTAGCAATTATTAAATTTAATAGATGAATAGCTTATCGATTCGATACTACACACGAAAAATCCACAGCCACCAGCACCACTATCACCAACTTGTTTTACCACTTTGTGGCTATATAGAACTTGAAATGAATAATTTCGCGGCGCCTGTTGGTGTTGGTCAATGTGTTGTGATCCCTAAAAATACTCTACATGCGTTTAAATCAGATGAAAATGCACGTTTTATAGTGGCCGATTTATTAGAGCTCCCAAATAACTTAACGACGATGAATGCCCCCTGTTTCAGTATTGACGATAAATTAATGAGCTATCTAAGTTTTACCCAAAAGCAGTTGCAAGGTGTAACTAACATAGATGAAGCAGCGTTATGTTTTAATTTATTTTTGGTGTTACTCAGGCAACAAACTACCAATGCGACTATTGATCCGCGGATAAATAACGTTTTGTTATTAATAAAAAAAGATTTATCGATAGACTATACATTGAATGATATGGCAGCGGTTGCATGTTTAAGTGTTACTCAATTCAAAGCGGTTTTTAAGCAATGTATGCACACCAGCCCGGTTAAACATCACACGCAATTAAGAATGGAACATGCGCGTTCCTTACTTTGTTACTCTGATTTACCTATAGCAGTAATTGGTGAACAGGTTGGTTATAACGACCCATCAGCTTTTAGTCGAGCCTTCACTTGCTACTTCAAACAATCCCCCACGAGACTTAAAAAAGCAGCTTTAACGTCAACAATATCGCCTTTTAAGCACAGTGTTAGATAGTAAAATTGATAAACTACCTTTATCAATTAATTTTTAATAAAATGTTTGCTATGTCTACAATTTTCGGCGTATTAGCTATTTTTTTATGGGGTGCATTAGCATTGTTAGGTAATTTAACTAAAGCATTACCGGCTTTTCAATTACTATTTATGTGCTTCTTTGTGTCGTTCTTATTGCTGTTTATTAAACGGCTTGTTACCAAGCAGCCTTTGTTAACTCTGCCTACACTTGGTAAGGCGCAAACAATTATTGGCATAGTTGGCTTATTTGGTTTTCATTTTTGTTATTTTATGGCACTTAAATATGCACCATTGATCGAAATTAGCCTGATTGTATATTTATGGCCATTGTTATTGGGTGTTTTTGTCGCGCGATCTGAAAACAAAATAAATGCGATTATAGGCGGGCTGGTTGGTTTTATAGGGATCGTGTTTTTAATTAGTGATGGCAGTGGTTTTACTATCAATAGCCAGTACTTTTTAGGCTACCTATTTGCTGCGAGTTGTGCGCTATTATGGTCGAGTTATTCATTGTTCATGACTCGCTTTGATAATCACGTTGATGATATTGGTTGGCTTTCTCTTTATGTAGCTATTTTGGCCTTATTGGCACATATATATTTTGAACAAACAGTCACACGTTTTTCATTAACGCAGACTGTAGGTATTTTTTTGTTAGGGTTAGGACCTGTCGGTGGCGCATTTTACTTATGGGACATCGCTTTAAAAAGAGGTAATAAAACGTTACTCGCCTCTTTGAGTTTTTTAACACCGCTACTATCTACCGTGTTACTGGTTATGGCTCAACAAATACATTTTTCATGGTCAGTTTTAATTGCATTGGCATTTGTTTTAATTGGCGCAGCGATCAGTAATTATAAATGCAGGCCTCGGGTCGTTAATGCGAGCCATTTATGACTCGCTTATTAATTACAAACTAACAACACATGATACTTATCCAACTCACATACAACTGATAGGAATAAATTCATTAATACCAATTAGTTAGCCACAGCAACAGGGTGGGTATTGTTTGCTGGGTATTGCTCAGTAAAATAGTTATTACCTGCCAATAAACCTAATTTATAATCACGACGTAGATCATTGGTTGAACTACCAAGTAATTTGCTCGAAAGCTTTTGGTTTGCAAAAATTTGTATTATTTCTACATCTTTCGGAGGATTGGCAATAAATGCTAACTCATCCTCATACGCTTGTTCGTGTTGTAATAAGTAATCTAAGGTTTTTGGGCAATATCCTGATGCACAAACAAACGCTTTTAACTTGTTTACCCATGCCGATTGCGCTTGAAAGTCTTGATCAACTGTGCGGATCACCACAATTTTACGTGCACCACGATTGTAGGCTTCGCGCACTGGTAGTGGCGCAGCAAGGCCACCATCTAGGTAAAAGTCTGACTCAGCGTGTACGTCGGTTTTATCTATTTCATTAGCAGCTAATGCATTTAACCATGGCGTGAGTTTTACACCTTGTTTATATAAAAATGGCAGTGCACTTGACGCTTTCAATAGATCTCGCCATTGCTGGCCTTCACCGGTTGGTGATAAAAAATAAGGTTTTCGATCACGGGCATTAGTGGCGGTAATAAGTAACTCTCGTTCACCCAAACTTGCTTTTGCAGTTTTAAAATCAAGTGCTCTGTTAACTTCGGTAGTTTTATCAAAGTACCAGTCTAAGTCGACTATATGTTTACCAACTAAACCACGGCCTAATTGAAAAAATCGTTTGTGACGCGAAAGCCCTCTGATTAAGCGTTTGGCATACCCTTTTTGGCGAGCTAAATAGCTAGTAAGGTTTTGTGAACCTGCTGAAGTACCAATAAATAAATCGAATGGGTCATATTCATGTTCAAGCCATGCATCGAGTACACCTGCGGTGAAGATCCCTCGTTGCCCACCACCTTCCGCGATCAATGCTGTTTTATCGAAAGTATTTGTGATTTTGGGGTCTTGAGGTTTCAAAATATGCCTTCCTTTGTAATTACTTTATTGGTTTATACCTTCATTTTAATGTGTTTAAATCAAACGTTAAAATTGATTATATAAATCGAATTGATTATAAAAACAGAACGCAAGCTTAAATAAGATTAGTGCTGTGTTTTGCACTTTTAAGTAGAGTTCAGAAACTAGTAAACATTGTGTATTAGCTAGTTTCTGTATTGTAACGGGGGTTAAGTGTACCTTAGCTTAATTTTCAGTGGTTATGCTTTTATTGACCGTAAAATCTCCAACGCGTGATGACGGTCGCTACTTTGGTAAAGATCATTGGTAAAAATGAACTCATCGACACCAAGCTCTTTGACTATCATATTTAGCTTATGAGCAATGGTCACTGGACTCCCTACCACAGATAATCCTAAAAAGTTTTCAACCTGAGCCTGCTCTTGCTCATTCCATAATCCAGCCATGCTTTTAACGGGAGCTTTTAGCCATAAAGGATCACCACGTAATAGTGCTAAGATACGCTGTTTTGACGTGGTTGCTAAAAACTGTGCATGTTCATCGCTATCTGCTGCAACTATCGGTAAGCCAAGCATTACATACGGTTTGTCTAACACATCAGAAGGTTGAAATTCACGGCGATATAAAGCGATTGCATCATAAACAAAACGCGGTGCAAAGTGGCCAGCAAACACATAAGGGAGGCCTTTTTTAGCAGCTAGTTGCGCACTGTATAAACTGGAACCAAGTAACCAAATAGGTACATTGGTATTCTCGCCAGGAATAGCGCGAACAGGGTGACTACCATCGTAAGGGCCTAATAAAGTTTGCAGTTCAGTGACTTCATCGGCAAAGTTTTCAGCGCGTCGTTCATCTCGGCGCAGAGCACGACTGGTTATATGATCGCTACCTGGAGCGCGACCTAAACCTAAATCAATACGCCCAGGGTATAAACTCTCTAACGTGCCGTATTGCTCTGCAACAATCAGTGGCGGGTGATTTGGTAACATAACGCCACCAGCACCTACTCGTATAGTTTTAGTTTGCCCTGCTATGTGGCCAATTAATACAGAAGTTGCCGCGCAGACAATTCCCGGCATATTATGATGTTCAGCCATCCAAAATCGGTTAAAACCGAGTTCATCAGCTTTTTGTGCATAAGCGACACTATTTGCAAGAGTACTTGAGACGGTGGCATCTTCTTTCATTGGGCTAAGCTCAAGTAAAGAAAACGGTATTGCAGATAACCCAGACATGCGTACTCCTCATTGCCTTTAATAAGTGATAAAGATAGTCAAAATAATTTAACCATCATTACATTAATGGGTCTGCTGGGTGGTTAATTCAATCATTGATTTTAACTACTCAATTGATCCTGTCGATTAAGCTAAGTGCAGAGTGATTATTGCATTAAATGCACTTACACTCATTCAATGCAATTACAATACACTAAATAAACTACACACGTTATTAGCTGTATCAAACATAACAATATGATTTATAAATATTATTTTTATTTTAAATGTTTTGGATCAGGTATGCGTAATTGTTTAACGAGTGGGTGATTTATTTTTTTCATTTCTATTAATACTAATTGAGCAACTTCTCGAGCACCGAGTTCATTGAAATGGGTATTGTCTTCTACGCCCATAGGGTAATTTGGATGCAAGTTAGGTGCTATATGCATAAAACGTAAGCGTGAGTTGATCCCACCAAGCTTTTGAAAATACTGTTGGGTCACTCGTTCCATGTCAATAAAATCGACCTCAGTCTGTTTAGCTACATCTCTTACTATATCAGCGTAAATAGGATGGCTGTCTTTGATCTGACCTTTTTCATCAAAATTACGACGCGTTACCGGAGTCATCAGTAATGGCTGTGCCTGCTTTGCTCTTACTTCAGCAATAAAATTAACTAGGTTTTGCTTATATTGCTCTGGTGTAGTGTAACGGTCCACTTTGTGTTTTGACTGATCGTTATGACCAAATTGAATGATCACAAAATCACCTTTATTAAGTTCATTTATAATCCCTGCCCACAAGCCTTCACTGATAAAGGTGCGTGTACTACGACCATTTTTAGCACGATTTTTAACGTCGATGCTGTCATTAAAAAAGATACTAAAGGGCATTCCCCAACCTGTTTCAGGGTAATCCTTCACTTCTTTAATTGACATGGTTGAATCCCCTGCCATAAAAAGCTGAACTTTAGTAGTTGCTGACATACTTGAAAAACTCATCATGATAAATATTGCTGCAATTAATTTTCCCATTCTACTCGCTCTTTGTCGTTTTTAAAAAATCAGTTTAGCTCGTAATAAAATTATTTTTTGTAGTTTAGTGAAAAATAATTTTATTAAAATGTAGTTCCAGTTATAAACATACCACCAACTGCCACCGGTGGCAAATAACAAGTTAAATCATAGTGCTGAATAAAATTGAACCAGTCCTTAATGTACTTTTACTGCAAAAAAAATGTAAATAAACCATGAAAAATGTAATTTATTAGGTTTGACAATACGCTTTTTTAGATATAGCTTGACCTCTATGCCACCGGTAGCATTTGTATTTAGCTGATATTGCTATCGATTCAAATCATAGTTTTATGACATTTAATCATAGACTTATATTTGACTGGCTAAATAAAGTAATAAAAATAAAAGCTCAAATCAACAGCATAAAAAAGGAACACACAATGAAGACTGCAAATAAGTTCGTTCTCAAGCCACTTAACTGCATTGTTAGTGCCTTACTACTGGGCACAACATCGTATGCAATCGCAGCCGATGAACAGCCACAAACAGATACTAAAGCCCAAAATGACATTGAGTTAATTCAAGTAACTGGATTTAGATCATCATTAAATAAATCGTTAGCAACTAAACGTTTTGAAGTAAATACCACTGAATCTATCGCGGCTGAAGATATTGGTAAATTCCCTGATCTGAATATCGCCGAATCATTACAACGTATTCCTGGGGTAGCTATTTCTCGTGAAGGTGGTGAAGGACGGCAAATTACCTTACGTGGTTTAGGTCCTGCATTTACACGTACTACCTTAAACGGTATGGAAGTACCTGCTAGTACCGACGGCACCGACTCTGGTGGCGGCGTAAATGGTGGCCGTGCATTTGACTTTAATATATTTGCATCCGAACTATTTAATCGTGTTGATATCCAAAAAACGCCCACGGCCGCAACTGAAGAAGGTGGTATAGCCGGGACTGTTGATATGTATTCTGCACGTCCGTTTGACACAACAGGCTTTCATGTTGCAGCGTCTGCGCAAGCCGGTTATAACGACCTCACTGAAGAAGTCGACCCACGGATGGTATTTATGATCAGCAACACATTTGCTGATGATACAATCGGGGTTTTATTCTCTGTCGCAAAATCTGAACGCACCGTGCGCCAAGAAGGCTTTGGTACAGTACGCTGGACCACCCCCGTACTTGATGGTGGCGGTATCTATGCTGACACCTCTAATACTGAAGTTATTGGCACACCCAATACAGGGGACTGTGAGTTCGAAGGTCAAACAGTCGATGCTGTGAACTGCTTATATACGCCTCGCCTGCCTCGCCCTGATTTTTTCGGTAATGAACAAGACCGTTTAGGCTTTACCGGTTCATTACAATATGCTCCTAACGATGATCTGGTCCTTACACTAGATACATTAAATTCAACTCTTGATAATGACCGTACTATGTACAACTTTTTCGAGATGTTTAGAAACACATTCAGCGAAATTACTCCTGAATCGATTACCATTGCTGACAATGGAAAACAGATCCAAGCAGCGACATTTAACGGCGTTAAATCTCGAGTAGAAAGTCGTCAGCAGATTTCAAAAACAAAATTTAAACAATACGTATTCTCAGCTAAATATCACTTATCTGATTACCTTCGATTAGACGCTATGGTGGGCACTGCTGAATCGGATGCTCGCTCTGAACAGTATCGTTATAACATGACCAATAACACACCTCATAGAGTATCGATGGATTTTGGCACCAGCAATAATACCGCTGTGATGAATTACGATTACGATACTCTGGATGCCAACTCCTTTGATTTAGCTGATGGGCGCTTACGTGCAACCGATGTACTACGAGAAAATGACACCGCTAAAATTGATTTATCATACGAGATGGATATGATGAATATCAAAGGCGGTATTGCCTATAACGACAGAACGGTTAGTTACGATGAATCACAAATAAACGGTTTTCCTGATCAAGATTCTGCAGCTGGATTTTCTCAGCTAATGCCCTACGATGATTTTGGCACCGGTTATGACGGTACGTTATCACCCTTTATAGTGGCTGATTTTGATGCAATAAATTCACAGCTTTTAGTAAAAGAGTGGGTGCCACGCAGTGCGCAGAGCTGGAAAGTTGAAGAAGAAACAATGGCTGCCTACATCGAAACAAATTTTGAGTATGAAATTTCAAGTATGCTGCTCAGAACTAATGCAGGTGTTCGCTATGTAAAAACTGAGACCACATCAACAGGTTTTATTCAAACTGATGCGGTATCAATCGACAATAGCTATGACAATATTTTACCAGTGCTAAATTTAGCCCTTGATGCAACCGATGATGTGATTGTAAGGCTGGGTTTATCTAAAACCATGACCCGCCCGAGTTTGAGTTCACTTAATCCTGGTAATCCATCGTTTTCATATTTAAACGGCACTGTTAGTGCGGGTAACCCATTCTTAGACCCATTTACCTCTACCAATACAGACTTTGGTGTTGAATGGTACTTTGCAGAAGAATCGCTATTAGCAGCAACCGCGTTTTACAAAGACATTGGCTCTTTTATAAAAAGTGATAGTGAAGAAAAACTAGTCGATCCTGCTTATTTACCCTTCATTGATAATGATCCGCAATATGATCCATCAAGTGCACTCGATCCTAGAACTACTCCTTACACACATTTCGTCCCTGTAAATGGTCAAGGAACTGTGATCAAAGGGCTTGAACTTATTTATCAGCAACCTTTTTCATTCCTACCTGGGTTGTTAAAAAATATGGGGTTAGTGTCTAACTATACGTATGTCTCTGCAGGTGAAATTACGGGTCTTTCTAAAAATTCTTATAACTTTACCCTGTATTATGAAGAAGAAAACTATGGTGCTCGTGCTTCAGTAAATAAACGCGACAATTACATCACTGATTACACGGGAAACAATGGTAATGCTGAAGAAGCGACATCTGGTCCAACACATTTTGACCTATCAGCCTTTTATAATATTAATGAAAATGTCACCGTAACATTTGAAGCAATTAACCTTACCGACGAGTATGAACGCCTTTATACAACGGGTGATGGCAGTTTAGATTTACCACGTGAATATAATCATACCGGCCGACAGTTCTTTTTAGGAATACGCTACAACTTATAAAGCAATGTTTAAACTTTAAATTCCCCTAAAGTAAACAGCTTAATTAACATGTTAATTAAGCTGTTTTTCTATGCGCACAATACCGACAACTCAATGTTAATTGCCTTTCTTAATTGATAATCATAAATTAATCACATACTAACAATAATACCTTATGTTGTAATTATACGACTAAAGTAGCGCATCAGTTATTTATAATTAAAACGAAGTGCAGCCGATGGCTAATAATCAGTTAAACCACAGTGCTTATAAATAATGTTGCACTTAAATGGTATTCGCACGCCATTGAAAATGTAAATTAAAGATGAATGATGTTATGTTTTTCGTTTGACATCACATCAATAACATTATACTTTCCACCCATGCCACCGGTAGCAAAAATAATTAATCAATACTTCGCTACATACTTTCTCGTTGTTTTTCCCATTATGGATTATGAGGTTAGGTGTAATAAGAATCAGAACAAGTACATGACAAACACACTCTTTCAAGTCATGTTAACTTAATAACAATAAGTAGAACGTGGAACCACTATGACAACCAGCACACACAATTTTAAACTTAGTAAGTTAATGACCAATTTAATACTCAGTGGCGCATTGACCAGTGGCTTAGCATATGCAGCGCCTCAAGATGAAGCTGTTGCTGATGATCAACTTGAAGTGATCGAAGTAAAAGGTTTTCGCGGTAGTATCAATGCCGCTTTAATGTCTAAGCGTGAAGCCGTTGGTACACGTGAGACTATCATTGCTGAAGATATTGGTAAATTTCCTGACTTAAATGTTGCTGACTCACTTTCGCGTGTACCTGGTATCTCTATTGAAGAGGATGCAGGTGAAGGTCGTCAAATTACCATTCGTGGTCTAGGTTCTCGTTACGTTAAAACCACAATTAATGGCATGGAGTCCGCATCTGCTGGTGCTGCAACAGACGCTGCGGGTGGTTCTAATACATCTCGTGCATTTGATTTTAACGTATTCGCATCTGAACTGTTTACCCAAATAGATATTAATAAAACCGTTTCTGCTGAACTTGAAGACGGTGGCATCTCAGGCAATGTTAACTTACAAACGGCGCGTCCATTTCAATATGATGGATTTAAAGGCGCTTACAATGTCAATGCTCGTTATAGTGATGTTGATGAGGATGTATCGCCTCGTGCTTCTTTTATGCTAAGTAATAACTGGGATAATAAGTTTGGTGTACTTGCCTCTATTGCATACTCTGATGGCACAGTACAAAGTGAAGGTTCATCAACTGGACGTTGGACTGTAAACAACCCCAGTTTTGTCGAAGATGGTTTACCTGTTGGTCAAGGTGGCTCAAATTATCTTACCGTAGCACCTAAAACATTACTGATGCCTAACGGGAATTACACCAATGAAAATTTAGATGGATTATATTTACCGCGTATTCCTCGCTATTCATTGTATTCAAAACAACAAAAACGTCTTGGTGCAACAATTGCTTTTCAATATGCGCCTACTGATGATCTCTCATTCAACTTAGATGTGTTGCATGCAAGCTTGGATAATGATTCTGAAGAATATCACTACGAAGTATTATTACGAGATCAAAAAAATATCGTTCCTGAAAACATTTATGTAGATAATAATAACACTATAGTCGCTGGTGCATATTCAAACGCCATTATCCGTTCAGAAACACGCAAAGATACATCTGAATCAGCATTTGACCAAGTTAGCTTTACTGGAAATTGGTTTATTAACGATCGTTTTAAAATGAACTTCCTAATTGGCCAGGGTAAATCAGATTTAGACATTCCGAATATGACCACCTTTGCCCTAGATAGTAATCAATCTACCGTGGCCTATAGTTTTGATAGTAATATAGACCCTTTATCATTAATTAATAACCCGGGCGGACAAGCGATTGGTAGCGGTGAGTTAAACACCACTATGCCGTCATTTGCATTTGCTGCAGGTCAGGCACCTGGCGGTAATTATAGTAAAGATGAAATAGCATCGGTGATGACAGATCCAAGTAATTACACCGCTGGTTTAGTGCGTAACCGCTCTCAAACGATTGAAAGTGAAAATAAAACTATTAGAGTTGATTTTACATACGAGATTAACGATGAATACACAGTTAAGTTTGGTGTTGGTCAGCGTAGTTTTGAAACAGAACAACACTATAATTTAAATAACTGGAAAGACATCAATAAAGATACAAATAAAACATCAGGCGCAATAGCAGAAGAGCGTGTTATATCGCTAGATGCAGCCCAAATTGATGGCAGCTTGTTTAATACCACTTTAGATAAACAAGGTGTAAGTTTTGGTAACAACGCTTCAATTCCTGGTTCATCAACGCTTAACAGTAGTACTTGGTTAGCACCTGATTATAATGCCATGTTCAACGCCTTTGCTGGGGCAGACTTTTTTCAAGCCAAAGAAGATTTTAGACGCACTTATTATATTAAAGAAGAAGTTGCTACAGCATTTGTCCAGTTAGATTTCAGAAACTACATATTTGATAAAGAGCTACGTGGTAATGTTGGTGTACGTTATGTTGATAACAAAAACACCAGTCGTATCGTAAATTTAGATCATATTTACAAAGATGGTTTCACTGCGGGACGTGGCGACGGTGCAAACTATGCTGCAGGTTATGGCTGGCGTGAATCAGTAAGTGAAGGTGATGAATGGCTACCGTCTTTTAACCTTGCTTACGATATTACAGAGGACTTAGTCGGTCGCTTTAGTTATTCACACGCAATTACTCGCCCAAAATTATCTGATTTACGCTCTTCAATCAGTATTAATACGCCGAGTATTGATGATCCATCAGCGACAATTAAGATGGGTGCAGGCCCGTCACTCAAGCCTTATAAAGCGAAACAATACGATCTAGGTTTGGAATGGTATTTTGCTGAAGAGTCACTGCTTGCAACATCACTGTTTTATAAAAATATTTCGGGTTTAACAAAAGCAAGTTCTGAGCAGGTTTTATCACAAACCGAACTTGATAGACTTGGTATCGACCTTGGCGACACAGATCCTAGCACTGTAACTTGGCAAGTATCGCAACTTGTCAATACCGATGCTGAAGGCATGTGGGGCGCAGAATTTATTTATCAACAGCCTTTTACCTTCTTACCTGAACCATTTAATGCCTTAGGTTTACAAACTAACTACACCTATATTGATTATACACGTGATATAGAAGACCCATTTTACGGCACGCAACTTAACTTAGTAGAAGAAGAAACATCAAAGAACACATACAACATAACCTTGTACTATCAAGTAGACGATTGGTCGGCTCGTTTTTCTTATAACTACCGAAGTGGCTATAACAAACAATATTTAGACGAATATAAAGATGAATCAACCTTTGTGCGTGGTTATGATGCAAAGGCGAAGCTTAATTTCTCTGCCCGCTACAAGTTAACAGAGAAAATGAGTGTTTCATTTGAAGCCGTTAATTTAACAGATGAAAAACAAGATATGTGGAATGATATTTACACGCCACGCCCTTATGAAAATCTGTCATCAGGTCGCCAGTTTTTAGTGGGTGTAAGGGGCACTTTCTAAACTTAATCAACACATAGCCTCGTTAACTGAGGCTATGTCTGCAATATAATACTCTCCCCCGTGCATAATCGATGATTTTTACTATCGATTATTTTATTAGTCACTAATTTTAAATAACTTTTTCAAAAACAATAAGTCTTTGAAAATTTAAACTTTGTAGTAAAATCACATTGCCACCGGTGGCAATAACTGCTAATGTTAACCTATTATAATAATTCCAATTTCAGCAGCAGGATACAAAATGAATAATCAACGACGGTATTTTCTTAAAGCATTGGCTTCTAGCACGTTGGTAACAGCAACCTTAGTTGGCTGTAAGTCAGCCCCTTTGCTCAATGTTTTTGACGCACCAATTAGCGCTGACGATTGGCAAATGGCTGCACAAATCAAATCAGCGATTGTAGTACCGACCTTCCCTGCTAAACAATTTAATATTAAAGACTTTGGTGCAAAAGAAAATGGCCAACATGATTGCACACTGGCCATTAAAAACGCCATTGAAGCCTGTCACGCACAAGGAGGTGGTCAGGTCTATATTCCAGATGGTACCTACCTCACTGGTGCGATTCATTTATTATCAAACGTTAACTTGCACCTCAGTGATAACGCAATAGTGAGCTTTAGCACTGATCCCACTCATTACTTACCAGAAGTATTTACTCGCTGGGAAGGCTTAGAAATGATGGGCTACTCACCACTTATTTATGCTTATGAGCAAGAAAATATTGCCATCACAGGTAAAGGCACACTGCAAGGAAATGGCGATAACCAAACCTGGTGGCCTTGGAAAGGACCACATAAGGAAGGTCATTGGGATTTAATTAAAGATAGCCAAGGTAAAGTATTGCACCAGCGTGAAGCACGTGATCAGTTGATGGTTGATGCCGAAGCCGGTGTGCCTGTCAGCCAACGTATATACAGTACTGGTGCCTATTTACGCCCTCCTTTTATTCAACCGTATAAATGTAAAAATATTTTAATCGAAGGCGTAACGATTAAAAACTCACCGTTTTGGTTAGTGAACCCGGTTTTATGCCAAAGTGTTACGGTTGATAACGTGAATTTTTCAAGCCATGGCCCTAATTCAGACGGCTGTGATCCAGAAAGTTGTGACCACGTGCACATTAAAAACTGTGTATTTGATACCGGTGATGATTGCATCGCGATCAAATCGGGCCGAAATGCTGATGGTCGCCGTGTTGGGGTAGCATCGCAAAACATTGTTATTGAAAACTGCCATATGAAAGAAGGCCATGGTGGTGTTGTGATCGGCAGTGAGATATCTGGCGGTGTAAATAATGTCTTTGTGCAAAACTGCACCATGGACAGCCCCCACCTAGAGCGTGCTATTCGTATCAAAACTAACTCAGTACGTGGCGGTTTAATCGAACATATTCGCATACGTAATATCGAAGTTGGCACAGTTAAAAATGCTGTTGTGATCAACTTTTTTTATGAAGAAGGCGATGCGGGACAGTTCGACCCAACAGTGCGGGATATTCAAATAGAAAACTTACATTGTAAAAATGTGTTGAGTAAGGCTTTTTACCTCAATGGCTTTGCACGCGCACCAATGAACGATATCCATTTTATCGACTGTCATTTTGACCAAGTGGGTGATGATTCTATTGTTGCTAATGTGAATAACATGAGCTTAACCAATGTCACTTTAAACAAACAGCCTTTAACTATGGCTCAATTACAAAAATAATAAGTATTAATAGGAAAATTGTATGACCGTGTTTTCAACATTATTAGGCAACCAACCTATATTGCCTATCATCCAAGCAAACAGTAGCGAAGAAGGTGTGGCTATTGCCACTGCCATGCACAAGGCTGGCATTCATTTAGTTGAAGTTGTGTTGCGCACGCCAGCGTCACTTGATGCATTAGTCGCCATCAAAAAAGCACTACCCGATTTATGCGTTGGTGCCGGCACGATTACCGATCAAGCATTACTTGCAAAAAGTCTTGCCGCCGGCAGTGATTTTATTGTCACACCGGCCGTATCACCGCGATTATTAGATGCACTTACACAATCTTCTGTGCCCGTTGTGCCGGGTGTTTCAAACACCGCCGATATTTTACTTGCAAAAGAGTATGGCTTTACTGAGCAAAAGCTATTCCCAGCTTCTTTGTGTGGTGGTGAGCAGTTTTTAAAAGCAGTAAGCAGCGTATTTGCTGATATTCGCTTTTGCCCAACAGGTGGCATTAATGAACAAAACTTTAAAGACTATTTAGCACTTAATAATGTGATGGCTGTGGGTGGAACTTGGGTTGCACAATCACAATGGGTACAAAGTAAAGACTATGAAAAAATCACGCAAGCCTGCCTTCAGGTACTAAATAACAATTAATTTACATATTGACTGCCACGTGCTGTCAGTGTAATTTACCTTTACATGCCACCGGTGGCAAATAACAAGCAGAACAGTTAAGGAATCTTCCATGTCTGGCAATATTGAACCTTTAGAATTGCACCCAGATCGTTTGTTTTCGAGCGATCCTACCGTTGTTGCAATCGCTAGAAAGTTATACGAATCAATTAAAGACTTACCGATTGTTAGTCCGCACGGTCACACTGATCCTCGTTGGTTTAATGAAAATGAAAACTTTGGCAATGCTACTGAGCTATTTATAAAACCCGATCACTACGTATTTAGAATGCTTTATAGTCAGGGGATCCCAATGACTGATTTAGGCGTGCCAGAGCATGGGCTGCAAGGCGATATGGCACGTTCAAAAGCAGCTGCTCCTGAAAAAGTATGGCAAATCTTTGCTGATAACTATCACCTGTATGCAGGTACGCCAAGTGGCTATTGGTTAGATGCGGTATTTAGTGATGTGTTTGGTTTTACAGAAAAACTTTGCTCTGAAAATGGTCAGCACTATTATCAAAAAATTACAGCTGCGTTAGCAACACCCGAGTTCAAGCCTCATGCACTGATGGACCGCTTTAATATTGAACTAATTGCCACAACAGAGGGTGCACTTGATCAGCTCCCGCACCACCGCGCAATTGCAGGCTCTGCAATGGCAAAACGTGTTATCACTACCTTTAGACCTGATGATGTTGTTGATGCAAGCCGCGAAGATTTTATCGACAACGTAATTAAACTCGGTGAAATCACAGACCAAGATACAACAACTTGGCAAGGTTACTTAGCGGCCATTCAAATTCGCCGAGATTACTTTCGCATTGAAGGTCGTGCAACAGCAACTGATCATGGTCACCCTACTGCACTTACTGCGGATTTATCACTAAGTGAATGTGAAGCATTATTTGCCAAATGCCTTACAGGTCAGGCTTCAGAGCAAGAGCAAGAGTTATTCCGAGGGCAAATGCTCACTGAACTTGCCGGTATGAGTATTAAAGATGGCTTAGTGATGCAAATTCACCCCGGTGCACATCGTAATCATAACCAAGCGGTGTTTGATCAATTTGGCCGTGATAAAGGCTGTGATATCCCAAGCCAAACTGAATACGTTAACGCACTCAAACCACTCTTGAGCAAATACGGAAATCACCCAGATCTTAAAATCATCTTATTTACTTTGGATGAAACAACCTACAGTCGTGAGCTTGCGCCACTAGCTGGTCACTACCCTAGCCTTAAATTAGGCCCTGCGTGGTGGTTTCATGACAGCCCTGCCGGTATGCTTCGTTTTAGACAGCAAACAACAGAAACAGCTGGTTTTTATAACACGGTTGGCTTTAATGATGACACCCGCGCATTTTTATCAATTCCAGCTCGTCATGATGTCGCACGCCGCGTTGATTGTCGCTATTTAGCAGAGCTTGTAGCAAATCATCAAATTAGCGACAGTACTGCACAGACTCTGGCTTATCAACTAACCTATGGGCTAGTGAAAAAAGCATACAATCTCGATAAATAACAATAATAGAGCCACTTAATTTAAGTGGCTCAACCATTGAGGACAGACAATGACTTTCAAAACATCACTGCTATCAAAACGCGTTATGATAGGAACAGTTCTAAGCTCAAGCCTATTATTGGGTGCCTGCCAAGAACATGCAGATCTTAAAACACCACTGCAAGCGAGTGAAACTAACTCCATTGGTAGCGCATTAGTTGCTAAAGTGGACATTGTTAATCCATCTTCATTTAAACGCCCTGATGAGCCTATCTATCTTAGCTACTACGATTTAGGTCTGAGCCAAGCATCTGCGTTAACAATAAAAACGGCGCAGCAAGTATTACCTAGCCAAGCAGTAGATATTGATTCAGACGGTGAACTTGACGGTATATATTTTATTGTCGATTTAAATGATAAGCCTGTTGAAGTCACTATTACACAGCAGAGTAAACATCCAATCACAGTAGAAACCAAGCGCGTTCAAGCTGATCTTGCTCACAAAGAAGGTGGCCAATGGCAACCACATTCTCGCCCGCCAAAACACCAAATTGGCACAGGCAAAAAAGAATATGTTGGCGGTGAATTTAAAAATGTTGAAGAACTTTCCCCACCAGATTATTACACCGATCATTCAAACTGGATCCGTTATGAAGGCCCAGGTATTGAGTCGGATAAAGTAGGCTATCGCTTTTACTTAGATTGGCGTAATGGCTTTGATATTTTTGGCAAGTTAACCACTAAACCAGTGTTACATACCGTTGGCCTTGATGGATATGATTCGTATCATGACAAACAAGACTGGGGAATGGATATACTTAAAGTGGGCAATTCATTAGGCGCTGGCGGCTTTGGTTTAATGGGCTCTAATGATGAATTAGAACATGTATCTGATGTTAGCAAACGTACAGCACGTATCCTTGAAAATGGTGATCTACGTGCCAGTATCCAAATTGAGTATCAAGGCTGGAAAAATAGTTATCAACAACAAAACCTTATCGCTAACATTAGTATGCACGGCGGCTCACGCTTAGCACATGTTTCACTTGCAACAGATAAAGACTTGTCTAATTTAGTCGCCGGTGTTGTTAAGCATCATGATACTGAGCTTATTCAAGGTGATCTGGATGCAATGAGTAATTATGGCTACAGCTATATTGCCAGTTGGGGCAATCAGAGTTTAGATAAATCAGCTTTAGGGATGGCGGTATTTTTTAAAAAAGGTGATGTTATTGATGTACGCCAAGACAAAAATAACTACCTTGCAGTACTAAAACCTAAAGGGCAAAGTACACAGCATGTAGATTACTATTTTGCCTCAGTGTGGCAGCCTGAAAGTGGTATTAACGATAAAGAAAGCTTTATTGAGTACCTGAATCAACAAGCTGAAAGATTGACAATTAAACCTCGTATTACTTTGCATACCACAGTAACAGCAAAACAAACAACGCAGCGACTGAGTAAGGAGTCAGCACTCGAGTGGGCTAGTGCCCTTGCCGATTCAGAACTACAAAGAAAAACACTGGGTTACCATGCTGGTGGCTGGGATGTGAACCGTAAACGCAGCCCAAAGTTTGAATACGATATTATTGGCTTACAACCGTATGCCTATTATCAATTAGGACTGGCAACGGATGAGCAAACATATAAAAATGTGATTGCCCAAGTTACTGGCAGCTTTATTGATCAACAAGGCAAAATCACCGCCTATAAACAAAGCAATTTTAATATCGATAATATTCCACCTGGTCGCAACCTTATCCAGCTATACCAAGATACCAAGCAACAAAACTACTTAACGGCTGCAAAAGCGTTACGAGCGCAGTTACAGTTACAGCCACGTATATCACAAGGCGCATTTTGGCACAAAAACAAATATCAACATCAAGTGTGGCTTGATGGCGTTTATATGGGTATGCCATTTTTAGCCCAGTATGCCAGCTTATTTGAAACGGGCCACCAGCAACAAGAAACTTTTGCTGAAGTGGTAAATGAATTTAAGCTTACGCGTGAAGCGCTTCGCGATCCAAAAACTGGACTGTACTATCACGGATGGGATGAATCAAAACAGCAAGCATGGGCTGATAAACAAACCGGCGTTTCGGCAGAGTTTTGGGGCCGTGGTATGGGGTGGCTCGCTATGGCAGTGGTTGATGTACTCGATTACATTCCAGCAAAAAACACAGAGCAACGCGATACCTTACTCGCCATAGTAAAAGAGTTAGCCACGGATATAGCCAAAGTTCAAAATACTGATACCGGCACATGGTGGCAAGTTTTAGACAAACCAACGGCTTTGGGCAACTACCAAGAATCTACTGCAACAGCAATGTTCGCTTATTTTTATGCCAAAGCGCTTAATAACGGTTATATCGATGCTGATTATCAAGACACGGCGCTTGCAGCTTATCAAGGTTTACTTAACCAATTTACATTAGTCCATAACGATGGCACGGTGAGTATGACAAACCAATGCTATGTTGCAGGACTTGGCTTTGGCCGTGATGGTAGTTTTCACTATTACATGAGCGAACCGATCAGTAAAAATGATCCTAAAGGAAATGGTCCCTTCATTCTAGCAAGCCTTGAAATAGCTAAGCTTCTAGCTGGTAACAACTAAACAGCCTCTGATAAGTTAGCCAGTAAACAAAGTACATTGGACTTTGTTTACTGGCTAAAACTCGCTTTCCCTTCAACCACATCAGCACAGTAAGCTCATAATGATTTATGATGCGTATAATAAAAACACCGCAAATAAAAACATTTTTTATCAGCTGCTTATTTTGTTCAATAATGGATGGGTCTGCGCAAAATAATAACAACTCACTGAGCTATGCAGTACAAATGGCTAGTTCTGAGATGCTCTGTAACCTTCAGGCGTACACC
The DNA here is from genome assembly GCF_014164235.1 of Pseudoalteromonas sp. SG44-17. Classification (NCBI taxonomy): domain Bacteria; kingdom Pseudomonadati; phylum Pseudomonadota; class Gammaproteobacteria; order Alteromonadales; family Pseudoalteromonadaceae; genus Pseudoalteromonas; species Pseudoalteromonas sp. SG44-17. Next base: position 136,010 of record NZ_JACJEV010000006.1, read on the forward strand.
ACCTATTGGCGCGATTAACCGCGATGGGACTACACTACCCATTGCTTAGTGTTACTGTCATTCGTGAAGCTCTATCTGCGCCAACCAGAGCAACGCTATTAGTCTACAGGCGGGATTGTTGATAGCAACGACAATGACTCGAAGCGAATTAATGTCCAAGCGCTTATAATATTGATGGGTTAAGTGATTTCACTTCAGCTAGCAAGAGGTGGGGGGACCGTTATGAAACTATCCCACAACGTTAGCGCTGTGCATCACCTATTTCCTATATTGATAACAACGCGTTTGCGACACTTTTCATTAATAGCTCAGTACCACGCTCTCGAGCAGGCCGAAACAGCGCAATACAAAAGTTAGAGGAATTACAAATAACCAGCCAAGTTTATCAATTCAAAGGCGCGCAGCATTCATTTTGGTTATTCCAGCCGTGGTTAACACCAACGACTGCCGTTATTGATGACTTTTTAACAGCACAATTCGCTAACAGTCGTTGAACACTATTGAAGTTATAATCGAAAGCCACGATGACTTAACAGATCTGTTAAAGTCAAAGTGGTTTTTGCTTTATTATTCGCTAAGTGAATTTAAGTACTGCTGTAAAACATGCTCTTTAGTGGCATTTTTCAATTGCGGCTGATGTTGTTTTAGCCAGTTATCATCCACACCATCTTGATCGGCATCTGTGATTGCTGTAAAGCCTATAAATTGTTTTTCATAAGCATCCCAACTACCTATTAATTCAAACTCGTGGTCTATTAGACCGTTTTTCTTGATGGGCACAGCGTCTATTAATTGTTGATAAACTAAGTTATCAACACTATCAATAAATCGGCCATTGGCATTTTTGCTTGCACCAATGTCTTGTGCTTTGGTGGCAGTATAAAATGCTTGCTCTGCACTAATATAGGCCAACGATTCTTGCACAGCAGATGTAATAATTACTTTATCGCTTAACCAAGGGCTCTTTGTATCACTCTTTGTGCGCTTTGCTTTGACTGCTTTACGGTAGTTTACACCTAAGTAGTTATGCTCACTCAGTTGTGGATTGTTCTCAAGTACATTACCCATAATATACGCCTGATTTTCTTTTATCTCAGGGGAGTACCAAATATCCGCAAACTGCATGATCTTACTTGCTTTGCCTGGCTTATAGTAATTATTGATCAGGTTAAAACGACCATTTTCTGAGCCATACACATTGTTATGTCCCCAGTTAAAAATAATATTATTAATTATTTCAACAAACTCTTCATTTTGTGCGTATGGTGATTTAAGTCTATGCCCGTTGATCCTTGGTGTTCTGCTGGCATGATTAGCGAGTATATTATTAATGAAACTTGCATTTGCTCCGCCCCAAATACCACCATAACCATGATCTCCTTTAGGGTGAATTGAATGGCTTAAACTGTGCGAAATCATTGAGTTTTGTAGTGTGAAATTGCGGTTATTATAAAAACTTGCAGTTTCATCAACCGACCAACTTAATGAACAGTGGTCAATTATCACCGTATCACTATTTCGTACTGACAAAGAGTCATCTGCGTAACCAAATGTACCTAAACGAAAGCGCATATAGCGAATAATCACGTTAGTACTGGACGACACAATCACAGGTGCACCAATAAGGGTAATACCTCCAGGCGAGCTTTGTCCTGCAATGGTGATATTGCCGTGTGAAATTTTAAGTTCGTCTACCAGCTTTATCACTCCTGACACCGCAAAAACAATGGTTCTAGGATGCTTTTGCTCTACCGCATAGCGTAACGTACCCTCAATTGGTTTATCAGCTTGATCTGCTAAGCTTGTGACAATATAAAGCTCACCGCCCTTTCCTCCGGTTGCATATTTTCCGAAACCTTGCGCAGAAGGAAATGCTAAATTAGCATTTATTTGTTCAGCAGATAATTTAGCTGAAATAGAAATAGTAAACACAAAAATCATACACATGTAAGCTATGTGCAGATATTTTGAGTGATTATTTTGCAATAATTGCATAATGGTCCTTTAAAATTGCTTTTACACTTTAGGGTTTAAATAAAAAAATACACATGTTGATGGCTAATAAATTGACAACATTATTAATACAGTGTTAACTTCATGTTATTCCATTTTGCCACCGGTGGCAAGTTGGGATTTAAATCAACGGGAATCGCATAACTTGCACACACAATTAAAAGCCTGAAAAAGGAATAAAAATGAAGAGCATGAGATTAAGCGCGATCGCTGCGGCATTACTGGTAGCAATGCCAATTTATGCACAAACGGCCGATCCTGCACAGCCAAAGGTTGAAAATAATACACAAAAAACCACAACCAATGCTGAACAAGAACCAACCAAATCAGCACAAATTGTTGAAGACGATATAGAAATAATAGCTGTAACGGGTGTTTACCAAGCTGATTTAAAAGCACGCGCTATGGAACGTGACAGCAAAGCGTTTAGCTCTGTGATTGCCACCGATGACATGGGTAACTTTGTTGACCAAAATGTTGCTGAGTCACTGCGTCGGATCCCGGGTGTCACTTTAGAGCGCAGTGAAGGTGAAGGTAAATATATTGCAGTTCGGGGCTTAGGTCCTAAATTCGTTTCGGTAAGTATGAATGGTGCTGAGCTTTCCGGTGCAGGCGATGATCGTAAGATTGGTCTTGATGGCATCACCAGTGATTCTCTGGGTGCCATTGAAGTTTTTAAAACTCTCACACCCGATATGAACCTTAACTCTATTGGTGGCTCAGTTAATGTCAGAGCCATATCAGCTTATGACCGAGGTAAAAACACCTTAAAAATGAAGCTGCAAGATTCATACAGTGAACTCAGAGAAGAACACTCGCCGAAGTTTAGCCTTGATGGCACACAGTTATTTTTAGATGACAAAATCGGTGTTGGTTTTGCGCTTTCTTATGAAGATAGAAAAACTCAAGTAGATGAAGTACGCCATCATAGCACCCGTGAATTAAACTTCTTACAAGGTGGGATTGGTCTAAGTGAAGAGCAACTTAGCAATGCACCAGAAATATTAATTCCGGCACAACTAGAAAATCGCCGAGAAATCGCCGATAGAAAACGCTCCACCGCAACCCTCAATTTTGAATTTAAACCCTCAGAAGACAGTTTTTATTACTTACGTGGTAATTACTCTAATTACACTGATGGGGATATTGCACAACGTGAGTTTTACAACTTTTATAATGGCGATGAGGCCGATGAAGTTATCTATGTGAATGCAGAAACAAAAGAGTTTGCTCTGTCAGATGTGGATGTCTTCAACCAGTACTTTATTCAAGAAGGTGAAACCACTACGACTAATTTCAGTGTTGGTGGTGAAAACTATATCGCTGATTCATGGCGTGTCGATTATGAATTTGCTTACTCTAAAACTGAAGATAAATCAGTCGGGGATCGACGAGCCCAATTTCGTGAACGCGAAAATATCGTCTATGGTAAAGGCAGCAGAGACAACATTATCGCTAAAGTATTGACCCCTGCAGAAGCAGCAGCTCTGGGCGGGTTTGCCCTTAAAGATGACGAAGATGTATTTGCTGGTGAAGCCGATGGTGATATCAGCGATTTATCAAATATGGAATACGATAATCTGTTTATGGAAGACAGTACCCGTACAGATGAAATTACTAGCCTGAAGTTAAACTTACAAAAAGATTTTGATTACCAATACCTTAACTTTATTAAAGTTGGCGGTACTTATAATGAACGAGAGCATTACAATAATAAAGATCGCTGGAGTTATACCGTTAATAGCGCCGATTGCGGTGGCGACCAAACCTGTATGGATGTCGCAACATCAAATATCACTGATTATAATTACGCGGTGCCAGCAGGTGGTTTATTTACCTATCCATTTGTAAGCCAACAGGATGTTGAATACATTGTAAATTCTACAAAAATAACACGCGAAAGTGCCACCGGTGGCGAAGAGTCAATTGACAGTACCAAAGAAGATTACACGCTTACTGAAGACACTTATGCAGCTTTTATCATGGCTGAAATGCCACTTTCTGAGCAACTAACCGTGATCACCGGTGTACGCTATGCGCATACTGAGTTTTCTTCAACTGGTTTTATGTCGCTTGAAAACGATGACTGGGATTTTGGCAATGACAAAATGCTTGATTTAGCAATCCCATTACCTGAATCGTCAATTACCTATAGTGAGTTTTTCCCGAGTATTCATGTTCGCTATGAGCCTAGCGATCAAATTTTGGTACGTACTTCATTATGGACCAGTTACACCCGCCCTTCTTTTAAACAAGCTCGTGGTTTTGCTAAGTTTGATGACGACATAAGCTTATGCGATCCAACAACGAACGAATGTTACAGTTCGCCAGATGGGCAGAGCGCCATTGAACTTCAAGGTTATATTTTAGGACCCGATAACGCAGTACAAGTTGGTAATCCTAATCTAGTAGCTATGACATCTGACAACTTTGATGCATCATTTGGCTGGTATCCATCAAAAGAGTTATTTATGGAAGCAGCAGTATTTTACAAAAATATCGATAACTTCATCGTCGATGTCACCGGTATTCAAATGGGGATAGACGAATTACCACTGACTTTACCAGTTAATCAAGTGTCTGATTTTGCAATTCCACAAGATCTTGTTCTCAATCAGGTCGATATCACTTTAAACGGCGATAAAGCAACTGTTTATGGTATTGAATTGAGTTACAACCAGTTCTTTGAGAATGGTTTATTTTGGCAAAGTAATATGACATTTGTAAAAAGTGAAGCTGAGCTCGATGCCACTATTCGTCAAGATAAAATGCCACTGCCTGGTCAGGCTGACGTTACCGGTAATATTGCCGTGGGCTGGGAAGATGAGTCATTCTCGTTACGCCTAATTAGTAATTACCGCTCTGATATTCTTGAAGAAGTTGGCTCTTGCCCTGTGTCAGCGAATAAAGCCGATAGTCATACTTGCAAAACATGGGCTGATATTTACCAAGACGACATAATGACTTTTGATATAAAAGTAAAATACGACTTTTCAAAAAGCCTCAGCGTGTACTTTGATGCAATTAACCTAACCGACGAATCAGATCTACGTTACTTCACCGGTAATGAGCAATCTGGTGGCGAGATCCTCTACCAGCGTGAAGATTATGGCCGCACATTCCAGTTAGGTATGAATTATAAATTTTATTAACAATCAATGAAGTAATAAAAATCGTTAATTTCACACACAATTAACGCGTAGAAGACACGCTTTCATCCTTGGAGGGATGCATGAATAATACAATAAAAATACCATCATGTTTGCTGATCACCGCGATTTTGGCAGGCTGCGGTGAAGAAAGTTCTATTAATATAAAAGAAGCCCCGTTACCCGCTATCCAAGGGGTGTTTGTTGACAGCCCTGTTGCTGGTTTAACTTATAATAGCCCATCGGTTACTAATGGCGTAACCACAGCTGAAGGACAGTTTGATTACTTTAGGGGGGAAGCCGTCGTGTTTTCCATTGGTGAGCTTACCTTCCCCACGGTTGCCGCAGCAAATGTGCTTACCCCACTTGCTTTATTTTCAACAGATACCGTGTTTCACCCCGCTGTTATAAATAGCTTACGTTTATTGCAGTCACTCGATGTTGATGGCGATCCAAGTAATGGGATCACCATTAGCGCGCAAGCTGCGCAGGCAGCGCAGATGACGCTTAGTGAAGGACAAACAGTTACTGATTATTTTAGTAGCGACGAGTTTGAGGCGAACGTAAATGCATGGCTCGCTGATGCAGGCTCGGCTAACACAGCGTTAGTGCCTACTGATCAGGCCATTGTGCACTTTGTTGATTTTATTTTTAAGCAATACAACAGCACACAACCTTTAGCATTTAATACTGCCGATTTTAGCGGAACATTGTATAACCCGTTAGTACAAGGCAGTGAGGCAAGTATTACACAGTTGATATTCACGCCCGTTGATGAAGCAAACCTTAGTGGAACATTCAGCCAAGTAGTGGATGGTAACAAAACAGTAACAGGCAATTATTCGTTTTTATTCGGTAACCGTGTACTTGCACTGACCTCAGTTGAGGGCGAGTCTGCTACCACTGAGTATATAATCTCTCGTTCGCATAATACGGTTAATAACACCTACAGTGTTTGTGCCACCAGCGATGCAAGCGCACTGGCAACACTGGTGCTTACTTGTGATAGTAATGATGATGCTAAAAACAATATTTTAGTGTTCTCCGAACAACAAGCTCAAGAAGAGTTAGTTAAACTCAATGATTTAGCACAGCAAGCTGGTTTAGCCTTAATTGAAGAGTTTGATACTGACACTGAAACATTTTTCTCATCGAGCTATAAAAGCTTATCGGATGAGCAAGGCAGCGGCCCGTTATATTTTAAAAGTGGCGGTAGTGCAAAAATTGACGATGTAGCAGGCCACCTAATTCTAGAAGGCGACCGTATTACAATCGGTAATACTCTGCCCGGCAAAGAATCAACAGCGACTGATAGCTCAGGTGTGGGGATTTATAATTTAAGCGAAGGGTTTACCATTAGCTTTGATGTTATTTCTCATAATAGTGCCGGTGGATTATCGCTGTATGTTGATAATAATACTGCCAGTCAAAGTAATTCAGTGCATGGTGGTGCTTCAAAGTTTTATGGTAAAGATATAAACGAAACCAACACCCCTGCAGGTAAAAAGTTCTCTTATACGTACATTCCAGGTGAAGATGTAAATACCGGCCCAGATCTAACTAATATCGATGCCCGTGGTATTTTAAATCCTGAGATTAAAAATTCATATTTCCAAATACGCACTGATTCAGCGGCAATGATTGTCATTGATAACTTAACCATTGAAACAGTTGCTACAGATGTGCCAGATGTTGAACCGCCAGTTGAGCCACCTGTTGAACCACCTGTTCAAGGTGAGATCCCAACAATAGAATTACCAATTATCACTGACTTTACCGCACTTACTGCGGATATTTTCTCTGTTGATCATCAAAAAGTTATTGATGCTAACGGCGATGAAATCCCCATGTTTAGCAAAACAGGCGGCTCAGTCACTGTGATTGATACTGGATTAGAACTCAATGGAGGACGTTTCACATTAGGTAACACCACACCAGGTATTGAAACAGCAGCAACGGATACCACCACCAGTGGAGCACTGGATTTGTCTCGTCCTTATCAAGTGGTGATGGATATTGTCAGTGTAAGTGACCCTGAAGGTGATAATAAATTCCAAATTTATGTGGATAACAACTCATCAAGCAGTTCTAAATCAATCCATGGTAATGACTCACGTTTTTATAATGAATTGATCAACTCGCTTACCCCTGGTCAAACTTTAACAGTACCCGGAAAGCTTGCGACTAAAAATTCATTTTTACAGTTACGTACCGAAACTGGCGGCACTGTGGTTATCAATAACCTCAGAGTTGAGTATGTTAAAGATCCATCTGTATTTAGCTGCACGGATGCACCTGAACTGTATTTTTGTGATGACTTTGCCAATGGTGATTTAAATAATTGGCAAATTTTAGCCAAGCCAGATAACACTGAAGCCCCAATGGGTGAGTTTGATGTACTCGACATTATGGGTAATAACATGATGCGATACACCGCAGGCGGTGCTGGTGGCGAGCTAATTTTAGCCACTGAAGAAGCTATGGCAAACGTACCTGCGACAGGTAACTACTTTGTTGAAGCGAAAATTCGCCCACGTCAGAACTCTACAACGGCCAATAAGCAGATCTTTCTGATGGCACGCTATTTAAATGCCGGTAATTGGTACGCCGGTGGCTTAAATGTGCAAAACTCATCAAGCAGTACGCAAGTGGAAGTTGCCGTTAGTAGCGAAGGATCAATTTCGCGTCCGGTGCAAACAAAATCACCAATCTTACTCGGTGAAAAAGGCGCTACAGAAGATGGCGTTTGGTACACCACTCGCTTTGAAATGATTGATGACCAACTTACCGTGTACTTAGATGGTGAGAAAATGGGCTCTGCGACTGATACCAGCTATACAGCGCGTGGCTTAATTGGTGTGTTTACGAATAATCGTTCGTTTGAAATTGATGATGTAAAAGTGGGCGACCCTAGCATCAAGCCAATTCAGTTAACCCTTGATTACAAAGAGCCTAATTGGGACACAAGTACCAGTATGGATCCATTGTTGATCAACGTTACAGCAATTAAAAACGACGGTATCACAGCCGACACCTACACGGTCACTTCAAGCAATGAAGCAGTGGTGAGCGTTGCAATCGATGGAAATGCGATCACCCTTACACCGATTGCTGCAGGCGATGCAACGGTCACATTTGTATCGGATTCAGACCCAAGTATTACGCGTACTATTAAAGTCTCTGTTGCAGAAGGCTTTGTTATGCCAACCGCTGACTATGGTGATTTAACAGATAAAGTGATGCCAGCGATTGCTAGCGATAGCCAATTTGTTGATACCCAGTTATCGATTACTTTTGATAACGCCCCTACGTTTGGTAGTTTAGGTGAAATACGTATTTATAAACAAAACGACAACACCCTTGTTGATACCCTCAAAGTTGGTAAAAATGTCGATGTGATTGGTTACACAGGCCAAGATAGATTGCGCTCTGTGTACTACTACCCGCTCACGATTGAAGGCAATACCTTAACCATTAAACCGCATAATAATGTGCTTGAATATGGCCATACTTATCGTGTTGTCATTGGTGATGACGTGGTACTAGGCGCACAACTAAACGGTGCTGATTTTATTGGCCTCGGTGATAATAGCCAATGGACGTTCACCACTAAAGTGACAACGCCGGCAAGCAATCAACTACTGGTTGATGATGACGGTGTAGCTGACTTTAGAACCGTGCAAGGTGCACTTAACTTTGCAATGGCAAGCCTTGCTAAAGATGAGCAAACTATCATTTCAGTCAAAGATGGGATCTACAACGAACTGCTGTTCTTACGTAATAAAAATAACGTAACAATACAAGGGCAAAGCCAAGACAATACCATTATTCAGTACGAAAACTACGAAACACTCAATGGTGGCTCAGGTGGCAGTGCGCCTATAGGTTCTGGCACACCGGGCGGCGGTCGTGGTGTATTCTTAGTTGAAGGTGCGGATATGTTAGTGATCAACAACCTAACATTGAAAAACACCCACTTGCGTAACAATGTTGATTCAAACCAAGCTGAAACTATTTACTTTAATAGTAATGGTCGTTTAGTGGCTAATAATGCCAGCTTTATTAGCGAACAAGATACCCTATTACTTAAAGGTTACACATGGTTTTACAATAGCTTAGTTGCAGGTAATGTTGACTTTATTTGGGGCTACCCGGTCACTGCATTATTTGAAGACAGTGAAATTCGCACCATTGGTGACTCCAAAGATGGAGATCCAACTAAAGACTCATCAGGTGGTTATGTGTTACAAGCCCGCGTACCTGTGCAAACAGATCCTGGCTTTATCTTCTTAAATAACCGCTTTACTCATGGCCCAGGACCAATTGGCAATGATGTGTTAGATAATTCAACCTATATTGCACGCAGTGGTGGCAGTGACACATATTTTGATAATGTTACTCTTATCAATAATAAATTTGATACTCACATTGCAACCTCAGGTTGGGCTGTGCAAGGAGTTAACAGTCAACCTGCACCAAATCCAGAAATTGCAACGGCTACCAGTGGCTGGCGCGAGTATGGCAGCATGGATTTAGCAGGTAATACCCTTGATTTAAGTGCCCGTGTTGGCGGTTACATTATGCAAGACAGCGACGTAGTTAACTTACTTGAGCGTAACGCTATTTTTGCAAGCTTTAATGATGGCCAAGGTTGGACACCTGAACCACTAGCTATCCCAATCTTGCCAGATGAGCCAATTGCAGTAACACCGGTGAATAATAGTCTGGGTTTTGCTGGTTATAATTTTAACCTAACCGGTGGCGAAGGTGGAACAGTAGTGACCGTTGATAATGGCACAGCGCTTAAATCGGCTTTAGCACAAGCAAAATCATCAGGTGTTCCAGTGACTATTTATGTCGATGGTGTCATTACTGATGCAAACAGTGGCGGCGATAATTCTTCTATCGAAATTAAAGATATGGATAATATCTCAATCATTGGTGTGGCAGATCGTGGTGAGCTAAGTGGTATCGGCATTGCTATTCGTCGTGCTAATAACATCATTATCCAAAACTTAAAAATCCATGAAGTACTTACCGGCGGTAAAGATGGTATTTCGATTGAAGGTGATGAAAATAAACCTACCGCGAATATCTGGATTGATCATAACGAACTATATTCATCGTTAAATGTTGATCAAGATTATTATGATGGTTTAATCGATTCTAAATCGGGTGCTGAAAACATTACCATTTCATATAACTATATTCACGATAGCTGGAAAACGTCACTCCATGGTCACAGTGATGATGACTCGAGCAGCAACAAGAATCGTCATATTACCTTTCACCATAACCGCTTTGAAAACATCATATCGCGTGTTCCGTTGTTTAGATTTGGTCAAGGTCATCTCTTCAACAACTATTATAACAATATCACCTCTAGCGCGATTAACTCACGAATGGGCGCAGAGCTACATATTGAGAATAACTACTTTGAGCATACTAAAAATCCTGTGGTCTCTTTTTACTCAAAAGTAATTGGTTATTGGAATACCTCGGGTAACTACCTAGGTGAAGGTGTTACTTGGGGTGATGTGGCTGACGGCGATGTGGCTGCAGAGGTTACTGCTACTGGTATGACACCCACCAGCTCATACCAAGCACCTTATGAGTATAAGTTAACACCAGTAATGGATGTTAAAGCGCATGTTATTGCCCATGCCGGTATTGGTAAAACGGATCAAAGCGATTTAGACATCCCTGACATTGCAGCGCCAAGTGAGCCACCTGTGCAAGAGCCGCTTGGGTTACCCTTTACTGAAAATTTTGCTGCAGCGAATACGGACGAGTTTTTTAGTAATAGTTACCGCGACTTATCGGGCTTAGCTGGATCTGGTACGCCGCTGTTCCATCGTGTAACAGGCGCTATTGATGTATCAGCAGGCCAATTAACCATGACAGGGGCACGCATTAGTATAGCGAATACTACCCCTGCGGTTAGTACAACCTCAGCAGATGCAAGCACCACGGGGTTACTTGATTTAAGTAACAGTTATCAAGTGAGCTTTCAAGTCGCGGCTGTAGCAGGCAATACAGCAAAAAGCTTCCAAATATATGTAGATAACAACACCTCTGGTAGCGCTAATTCAATCCACGGTGGTTCATCGAAGTTCTACTCAGTACAACTTCAAGACTTAGTCCCAGGTCAAACGTACACCGTCGATGGATTGGTAGCCACAGCTACCTCATTCATCACTCTCAGAACGGAAAGTGAAGCAACTATCACATTGGATGAAATAACCATCCAATAGTTGTAATGAGAGCAGCCAAGCGCTGCTTTCACACAATTTGATAGTTACCAATACCCTTGCCCCGCACAGCAAGGGTATTTTTTTATCCATATCATTCCTTTCTCTTTGCGCAACAAAATCTTCAAGTTAATAATTCACAAAGAGATTAACAGGCGCTGCGGTTAAAGAGCGAGGGCATGAAGTTAACGTTATTAAATTGAGTTAGTAATTTTCAAGTACGACTGCATAGATGCAGGAGGTAGAGCAATGCAGGAGCAATTGCCAAGAACACCCTATCAAAATTCCTGCCTTGTTATCACTGTATTTATCTGTCGCTATAAATGGTCAGTAACTTAATACGATTGATATCAGCCGGGGCTTACAGCGCTCAAAATGTTCCAGATATTAAAAACGGGCGCTATGCATTTTATCCTTTAGGCAGCATATCGGCCGTTTCGTTTAACACCGATATTTCATGCTATTTTATCAAAGGTGCTCCTCAGATTTAATTAACTCATGAATTAAATCAAAAAAGTATTATTGGATTACGGATAGAAGTAAGCGCTCTACTGTCAGTAAGGCGCTTTGAATGTCTGTAACAAAAATATTATGAGGGGGGTTAATCGGTACTATTTAGCGCATCTGTTGGTAGATTCACGCTTCACTAAGTAAGGAGTGACTACGTCATCTAATTTAATTTTTTCACTTTGTGTCGATTGGCTTTTATTGATGAGTTTTTGTACCGCTAAACATGCCATGTTTTGTACAGGTCTTCGAATAGTCGTTAGCGATGGAATGATCCGTGAAGCCAAAATATTATCATCAAAACCTGCTACTGATAGCTGTTCTGGTACTTTGATATTTAAATTACTGGCAACCCGTAATACCCCCGCCGCCATTTCGTCGTTGTTAGCAACAATGGCCGTTGGTCTTGGTTCAGTGCTTAACAACGTCATAGCGCATTCTATACCACTTTCGTAACTATTTTTGCCTTCAATAATACGATTTCCAGGCAGTTGCACATTACATTGTTGCAGTTCAGCTAAAAAGCCGGCTAAGCGTTCAATTGAAGAACGATAAACCTGCGGTCCAGAAATAAAACCAATGTCTTTATGGCCAAGTTCAACCAAGTAGCTGGCCATTTCTTTCATTGCTGCGCGTTCGTCTGAGACCACAATGTTATCAGCATCATCTAAATCTACCGATGCTAAGCGCACATAAGGACAACCTGCTTCACGAATTGCTGCAGCTAACTCTTTGTTTTCAGATACTGGCGGTAAAATAATCACGCCATCAAGTTTAGAGCGAGAGATAAATGACAGGCAATCGTCAATAAATTCAGCACTTTTAGAGTAACTAGGATGAACAACCAATTCATAGCCAAGTTCAGAGCAGACGCTTAATGCACCTCGTTGCACCTGATCAATATACAATGCATCGGGGTTATCATAAATTAAACCTAATAAGTAAGAACGACTTGATGCCAGCCCCCGTGCTTGTTTGTCAGGAGAAAAACCAACTTCGCTGATAATTTTAAGCACTCGCTCCCGCGTCGCTTCACCCACAGCGGGAGAACGGTTGATCACACGTGAAACTGTGCGCTTTGAAACACCGCACAGCTTAGCTACATCATTAATCGTTACTGACATAAAAGTTCCTATTTAGGATGATTGCAAAGTTTAACACTAACCGTAGATCCATAGAAGTAGTTAGTCAGCTCTTGTTATACATTGACTACTTTGATTTAAAAGAAAAATGGAGCTGTAGAGCTCCATCACAGATTTGTTTGATTAAGTTAACCTAAACGCTGACAAATAAATTATCCTAAGTTCAGGTTAGTTACTCGATTAAACCAAATAAACGCGGTAACGTTTCACTGATTGCCGGTACATATGTGACCAACATCAAGACTAAAAACATCACAGCATACAGCGGCATCATTGGCTTAATTATTTTATGTAACGATGTTTTCGCCACCGCACAACTGACAAACAGCACACTCCCAACTGGCGGAGACACCAAGCCAATTGATAAGTTTAATACAATCATAATACCAAATTGAATCGGCGACATACCAAATTGCTCAGCTACCGGTAAAAAGATCGGTGTAAAAATCAATACCGCAGGTGTCATATCAATAAACGCGCCAACCAAAATTAAAATCAGATTGATCAACAACAAGATTAAAATCGGATTATCACTGAGTGTTAAAAAGAACTCACTGACCAGCTGTGGAATATGTGTGTATGACAATAACCACGACATGCCCGATGACGCGGCAATGATCAGCATTACAATAGCCGTTGTTTCACAAGCTTTTAGTAATATAGCGGGCATTTCAGCTATATTGATTTCTTTGTAGATAAATACCGACAGTACTAAAGCATAAATAACGGCAATAGCGCCTGCTTCAGTTGCGGTAAATACACCGCCAATAATGCCGCCAATAACAATAAAAATAAGCAATAAGCTTGGCAAAGCTGCGAGTATTTTTTTCATCACAATGTTAAATGGCAGTCTTGCTGTTACAGGGTAATTGTTGCGAATAGAGTAAATAGCGCAAACAATCATCAACGCCAGCCCCACTAAAATTCCCGGTAAGTAGCCGGCAATAAATAATGCCGCAATCGACACCCCACCACTGGCGATGGCATAGATAATTAAAATATTACTCGGTGGTATTAACATGCCCGTAGTGGCTGCACTTGCGGTAACCGCCGCAGCAAAACTGGCACTGTAACCATGTTTTTTCATTTCTGGCACCATAAAACTACCAATCGCCGATGTGGCTGCAACGGCAGATCCTGATATTGCACCAAATAACATGCACGACATTACATTTACTAGTGCCAAGCCGCCGGGTAAAAAGCCTATCATCGCCATAGCACATTCAATCAGCCGTTTAGCAATGCCGCCTTGACCCATTATCAATCCAGACAAGATAAAAAATGGGATTGCCAATAATGCGAAACTATCAATGCCACCGGCCATTTGCTGGGCTATGGTCGTGGTGGCAGGCGTAAAATCAATGTGCATTAATAGCGCTGCTAATGTTGATAGCGCAATACACAAAGAAATAGGTACATTAATAAACAATAAAGCAAAAAAGCAAATAATTAAAACGATGGCTGTTAAGTCCATTACGCTTCCTCCGTGAATGTTTGCTGTGCATAATTGATCAGGTTTTCAATGCAATTAATCACAATCAACACCCCGCTTAGCGGTAAAACGACATACACATAACCCATGTTGATCTCAAGCGCCGCTGAGGTTTGCTTTAATTCAAAGCTCAACATCATCAATTGGCAGCCACCATAAACTAAAATACTTAATGCTGTGATCAGCACGCAGATTTCGATTAAAAATGAACACTTATACCTAAGTGACGGGATCATTTTTTGATAAAACAGATCAAGTCCTAAATGTGCTTTAGTGCGATACGCGTAAGATGCGCCCAATACCCCAATCCAAATCAGTATAAAACGCGCTAACTCTTCGGTGTATGAGCTCGGTGCACGTAAAATAAACCGTGAAAAAACTTGCCAACAAACAACGGTTACTATCGCTATCATGGCCAAAATAAGTAATCGCTCTATGATGCGATTTAAGTGTGTGTTTAGATGTCGCATTGTGTGCTCCTACATGCTTTTTATTTTTTTAATGTGATCTGCAACCGCTGTATTAGCGAACGAAGCATGAAAATCAGCCACTTTATCTTGAAACGCTTGTTTGTCTGGGTAAGTCACTTGTACGCCTTCTGCAATAACTGCTTTAAGCGCCTCATCAGATGCGTTTTGCCACAGTGAACGTTGGTACTCAACAGAGTCGGCCATCGCTTGGGTTAACCACTGTTGTTGTTCGTTGTTAAGTGAGTTCCAAACTTCTAAGCTTGCTAAAATTACATCTGGAACAAAGGTATGTTCGTCCAGCGAATAATATTTAGCGATTTCGTAATGACGAGATAAGTAATAACTTGGCGGATTATTCTCTGCGCCATCAACTACACCTTGTTGCAGTGCGGCATATAATTCGCCCCATGCAATCGGTGCTGCTGCGCCGCCTAAAGCTTGCACTGTTGCAACTGCTGTAGGGCTATTTAACACGCGAATTTTTTTACCTATTAAATCATCTGGGGTATTAATCGCGCCATTAGTGGTGTAAAAGCTGCGGCTGCCTGCATCGTAATATCCCAAACCTTTAAGCCTTGCAGTGCTTACTTTATTAAGTAGCTCGGTGCCTAAGTCACTTTTAAGTACACGCCAAAAATGTTCACTATCGCGAAACAAATACGGAATGCCAAACACTTTCATCTCAGGTACAAAGCCTTCCAGCGGGCTTGCCGATACTTTAGTGATTGATAAGCTACCTATTTGCAATAGTTCAATGAGTTCACGTTCAGACCCCAACTGACCACCTGGATAGATAACAATTTCCATTGTGCCATTTGAATAAAATGCCAAACGTTCAGCCATATATTCCATTGCTTGATGCACCACATGGCGCGTGTCTAATGTATGTGCCAAAGTTAATCGCACTGTTTTTTTGTCATCAGTGCAACTAGTTAGCAAAAATAACGACAAAACTAGCATTATCTTTATGAGAAGATTTCTATTCATTATTATTTCTTCTTATCGCTATATGATCATTAAAGAGCTGATTATCTCAGCTCGCTTGGTTGATATTTATCCATATCATCATAATCGAGGTTTTCACCAGCCATGCCCCAAATAAAACTGTAGTTTTGTGTGCCAGCACCTGAGTGAATTGACCATGGTGGCGATACCACTGCTTGCTCGTTATGTACCCAAATATGGCGAGTTTCAGTCGGCTCGCCCATAAAGTGACACACCGCTTGCTGCTCTGGCACTTCAAAATAAAAATACACTTCGTTGCGACGATCATGCTGATGAGCTGGCATGGTATTCCAGACGCTGCCTGGTTTTAATTCCGTTAGCCCCATTTGTAGTTGGCATGTTTGTACTACGGTATTGATCAGCATCTGATTAATATCGCGCTCATTGGAGGTTTCAAGCGCACCTAAATGCAATACATTGGCATCATTACGTGTCACTAACTTATTTGGATATTTGTGGTGAGCTGGTGCAGAATTAAGATAAAATTTTGCCGGATTGCCACTGTCATGACTAGTAAACAGCACCTCATTGGTATCTTTACCTAAATACAAGGCATCTTTATAGCCAAGCTGAAAATCTTCTCCATCAGCAGTCACCGTGCCGCTGCCGCCAACATTGATCACACCAAGCTCTCTACCCGTTAAAAAGTTTGCTGCTTTTAAGTTGTCTACCGTTTCTAACCTAAGCGGTGCGCTGGTTGGCACCGCACTGCCCACCATAAAACGCTCGTAGTGAGTGTATAACCAATAAATGGTGTTCTCTTGCATGAGTTTGTCGACCAAAAACTCATCTCTTAACTGTTGGGTGTCATAGCCTTTAACTTCATTTGGACCAACGGCATAACGTGACTCTATTTGTGTGCTCATAACATGCTACCTAAAATTAAAAATTATCGTGCTAACCAGCCACCATCAACCGCGAGAATATGGCCATTGACATAGTCACTGGCTGTTGATGATAAAAATATGGCTGAACCAATTAAGTCTTCTGCTTCACCCCAACGCCCCGCAGGGATACGCTTTTCAATTTCACTATTACGGGCGGCATCATCTTGTAATGCTTGGGTGTTATCGGTTCTAAAATAACCTGGCGCAATAGCATTAACCTGAATATTGTGTTGCGCCCATTCGTTTGCCAGCGCTTTGGTAAGACCCGCTACCGCATGTTTGCTCGCGGTATATGCTGGGACTGTCATACCGCCGCTGTATGACAGCATTGAGGCAATATTAATTATTTTGCCAAACCCTTGTTTGATCATGTTTGGCGCAACCGCTTGGGCCAATAAAAAACTGGCATCAAGGTTTACTTTCATAACATTCTGCCATTGCTCATACGGGTAATCCACCGCAGGGCTGCGAAATATAGTGCCGCCAACATTGACCAAAATATCAATCCCGCCATGTTCAGTTAACGCTTTGTTTGCTAATGCGTTAACTGAGTCTGCATTACTTAAATCAGCAGCATAATCAAAAGCTACACCGCTACGGTCTTTGATCATCTTACACGTTGCTTGGCAGCCATGCTCTTTACTACTACTGCAAATAACCTTTGCACCAGCAGCTGCTAAACCCAGTGCAATTTGTTGACCCAGTCCGCGGCTTGCACCGGTGACGAGTGCTGTTTTTGAAGTTAGATCAAACAAGGTGGCTGTCATTTAAAATTCCTGTATAAAGTATTTATTACGTAATTACTAACTCAATGTAAATTGAATTAACTAAACTTGTTAACACCCATTCTTCGCTACCGGTGGCAGTTTGTCAAATATTATTTGCCACCGGTGGCAAATGTGGCTAAGATGTAAAAATCAATCAGCCCATATAACGTTTATAGGTTCATATTATGCAAGCACTGAATAGAAAAAACTTTAATAAAAACAAATACCCAACAAAAATAATGCAATACGGTGAGGGGAATTTCTTGCGTGCCTTTATCGATTGGCAAATTGATAAACTCAACGAAACGAGTGATCTAAACGCCGGCGTTGCGGTGATCCGCCCTATTGATTATGACGCAATTCCTTTACTTAATGTTCAAGACGGTTTGTATACCACTATTATTCGTGGCTTAAACGAGCAAGGTGAAACAGTTGCCGATCACCGTATTATTAGTTCAATCAATGAAGAAATTCCTGTCTATAAAGATTTTCCGCGTTATATGGCATTAGCTGAGAATCCGGATCTGAAAATTATTTTTTCAAATACCACTGAAGCTGGTATTGAATATATTGATACTGATAAACTCGATAACGCACCCGCTAAAGCATTCCCAGCTAAATTAACGCAGTGGCTGTTCCATCGCTTTAATCACTTTAATGGCTCAGCTGACAGCGGCATGGTGATCATCCCTTGTGAGTTAATTGACTACAACGGCGAAAAACTCAAAGAAATAGTATTTCAATACTGCCAACTTTGGCAATTACCTGAGGCGTTTTCAACCTGGTTGAATGAAGCTAACCACTTTTGCTCAAGCTTAGTTGACCGTATTGTTACAGGCTTCCCCCGTGATGAGCATCAACAACTACAAGAATCGTTAGGTTATTTAGATAACTTTATGGTAACCGCTGAGTACTTTCACTTGTTTGTTATTCAAGGACCGCAGCATCTAGCAGAATTACTATGCTTACAAAACAGCGACCTAAATATAAAAATTGTTGATGATATTTCACCTTACAAACAACAAAAAGTCGGTATTTTAAATGGTGCTCATACGGCTTTAGTGCCACTAGCTTACATGGCGAACATTGATTCTGTGGGCGATGCGCTGGCCGATCCTTTGTTTGAAAAATACCTAACACAATTAATCTTTGCTGAAATTATTCCCACTCTTGATTTACCTGAAGATGAATTAAAGCGCTTTGCCAATGATGTACTGAACCGCTTTAGAAATCCGTATATTTGCCATTTATTACTGGCTATTTCACTCAACAGTATGACTAAATTTAAGACCCGTATTTTGCCGCAGTTGCACACCTATGTGAAAACAAATAACGCCGTACCGAATATGATGGCATTGGCTATTGCAGGGCAAATTTTGATGTATAAAGGCCTACGTAATGAGCAGCAAATTGAATTGAGCGATGCACCACAATGGCTAGAACTATTTAATACCCTGTGGCATGACTTTGATAACAACACCCTATCCTTAAACACGCTTGTTGAACAAGTACTAGGGGCACAATGGCATTGGGAAAGTGATTTAAATGAACTTCCTGAATTAACTGCCACCGTTACAGCTCACCTACGTAATATGCTCACTGAAGGTGTAGCTACTACGCTTACTAACCAGTTAGGCCAATAATATGAAACCATTAATTAAACTACACCCAACTGATGATGTTGCCATTGCAATGCGTAATATCACCGCTGGTGAAATATTGCCCGTTGATGGCGAAGAGATCTTAGTCAATGAGAACATTGATAAAGGCCATAAAGTGGCGCTGCGTGATATTAATAAACAAGAGAATGTTATTAAATACGGTGCCCCCATTGGCTTTGCCCTAGAGAATATTCAAAAAGGCGGTTGGGTGCATACCCATTGCGTTAAAACCACCCTCAATGATGAACTGGATTATCAGTATATTCCTGAGTTTATTGAGCAAAGTGAAGCGACCCCTTCGCCTGAAGTAAATATTTATCGTAGACAAAACGGTGAAATTGGCATTCGTAATGAAATCTGGCTGATCCCTACGGTAGGCTGTGTTAATGGCATGATCAACCAAATGATCAAAGAGTTTAAACTGCGTCATCCACAATTAGAAATTGATGGCATTTATGCGTTTCCTCACCAGTTTGGCTGCTCTCAGCTGGGCGATGATTTAGACACAACACGGATACTGCTACAAAACATGGCACTGCATCCAAATGCTGGTGGCGCTTTAGTCGTTGGCTTAGGCTGTGAAAATAATCAATTACCGGCATTTCGTGATGGCTTAGGGGATTACGATGAAGGCCGAATTAAGTTTTTGATCACCCAACAAGCGGATGACGAAATTGAAGAAGGCGTTGCGCTACTTGAACAAATTTATGCCCAAGTAAAACAAGATAAACGTCAACCGGGTACTTTATCTGAAGTAAAGTTTGGCCTTGAATGTGGTGGCAGCGATGGTTTGTCTGGTATCACGGCGAATCCGATGCTGGGTTATTTTTCAGATTATTTAATTGCTCAAGGTGGCACAACGGTATTAACCGAAGTACCTGAAATGTTTGGCGCTGAAACTTTATTAATGTCGCGCTGTAAAGACGAAGAGACCTTTAATAAATTGGTTAGCATGGTGAATAACTTTAAAGGTTATTACAAAGCGCATAATCAACCTATTTATGAAAATCCATCACCGGGCAATAAAAAAGGCGGTATCACCACCTTAGAAGATAAATCACTGGGTTGTACGCAAAAAGCTGGCACCAGCAAAGTACAAGCGGTATTACATTATGGCGAGCGCTTACAAGTGCCAGGGTTAAACCTCTTGGATGCGCCAGGTAACGACCCGATTGCCACCAGCGCGCTCGGTGCTGCAGGTTGTCATATGGTGTTATTTACCACTGGCCGCGGTACGCCTTATGGTGGATTTGTGCCAACGTTAAAAATTGCTACTAATTCAGAACTTGCCAATAAGAAAAAACGCTGGATAGATTTTGACGCTGGCGTTTTAATTAACGATGTCTCAATGGAGCAAGTCCACGGGGAGTTTGTTGAACTGCTAGTCAACATCGTAAACGGCCAACCAACTTGCAATGAAATAAACGACATTCGTGAAGTCGCTATTTGGAAAAAAGGAGTGACGTTATAAATGACACCTAAGTCCATCGCAATTATTGGCGAATGTATGGTTGAGCTTAGCGGCCAACCATTTACTGCTATGCAACAAAATTATGGCGGCGACAGCATGAATACCGCCATTTACTTAAAAAAACTCGCAGGCAATGAAGTAAACGTCAATTACGTCAGTGCCATGGGCACTGATCCACTAAGTCGTGCACTGATTGAAAAATGGCAAGCTCACCATATTAATACTGACAATGTGCTGCTCAGTCATAACAAACAACCGGGTTTGTATATGATTCAAAACGATGTGTCAGGGGAGCGTACTTTTCAGTATTGGCGTAGCGACTCAGCCGCTAAATATTTATTGCAACATACTGATTTTAAAAAAGTACTAACCAGCCTTGCCGAAGTTGATGCTATTTATTTATCGGGGATCTCGCTGGCAATTTTAGCAGAGCAAGATTGCCATACTTTACTCAGCCATTTAGCGTTACTAAAACAGCAAGGGATAAAAATTATTTATGATAGCAACTATCGCCCTGCATTATGGTCAAGCAAAATGCACTGCCACCTTGCCAATAATAAAGCATACGCACTAGCCGATTTAGCATTAGTGACCTTTGACGATGAAGCACAATTATGGGGAGATAGTAATGTTGCGCAATGTACCGAGCGTTTGCACCAACAAGGCGCTCACGAGGTCGTTGTAAAACTCGGCGCAGATGGCTGCCAATACAGTAAAAAACACCTTGATAATTCAATTTCAGTCGAGCTGTTTAATACTGTCGCTGTAGAAAAAGTGATCGACACTACCGCCGCAGGTGACTCATTTAACGCCGGCTTTTTAGCCCAGTGGTTAACAGAGCAACCTATAAAACAATGTGCACAAGCGGGTAATTTACTGGCCGCCCAAGTGATCCAAAAGCGTGGAGCAATTGTCGAGATAGACATTGCTACAATCAAACACACAATAAAGGCTTAGCTATTTTTTCTTGCTCTACATCAAAAACTACTAATACAGTGAGCGCTTTATTTAGCCCGCTAGAATGGTTAAATACTTAAATCGATTAGTTAAGACTCTTTAACGTCTCGACACCGAACCTGAGTGCATACCTAAGTTTACTTATTCTAAAGTAAGTGCTGTGAGACGCTTATTTTGTTTAAGTAAACTTCCTCTCATGGGTATGCACTCTAATTCCCTTACTTGCTGCTAATAATGTGATTAAACCGTTAGCTTGCCATCTGCATCAACACCTTGCTTCCAATACGCTGAGCAGACAATCTTCTCACGCGGTATTGCATATTTATCAATCGCTAAATCTTTAATGGTGCGCACAATAGCAGCTTCTAGCGCCATGAAAATCAATGGTTTTTGCGTATATTGATTCAATAGCACTGAAGCCTGATCAACCACATCTATTTGCGGCTGCATTGTAATTAACCAATTTATAGTGTGTTTGCTGTGTGCTTTGATTGTATCGAGCTCGATAACATCCTGCGCGTCAGCAACATGAATGATCACATCAACATCAGCTGTTGCAGGTAGTTGCTGTAAATACCCGTTAATAGCATTAACTGAGGTTAAATCAGCAATCATCAAATACTGCGACTGACTAAAATCATCAAGCTTTTTAGGGCCAGGGCCTGCAATTGCGAGTTTATCACCAGGCTTTGCTTGTTTAGCCCAATCAGTTGCGATACCACGATGCTGATTGACGACAAAATCAAGCGTAATTGTATGGTTAATAGTATCTATAGCTCTGATTGTATATGAGCGCTTAGGTGCAGGTTCAGCTGCTTTGAGGTCAATTTCAACCTCATCTTGTCCAGCATGTGGTAATAGTACTTTTACGTACGCACCTTGTTGATCCGCAGGAAAATCATGAAACTCATCTGAGCCAACAACCAGACGCTTTAAATGCGGGGCTATCGCTGTTGTGCTTATTACGGTTGCACGACGTACTTTTCTACTCATTTTGATCTCCTCAGAAGGTTTATTTACGTGTTTAATTGCACAACGCCCCATTGGTTGATAAAATCAACTATAGCAATTTAATTGACTTTGTCAACCATTATGGATTTATTATGAACTCTTCATTGGCCAATACATTATTTGCTTTAATGCAAAATTATCGCGTTACCATACGCGAAGCTATTAATGCAGGTGAGCTTGGGTTAAACGCAATGCATGTGCGTTGCCTACATATTATTGCAGCGACAACTCACTGCACTGCTAACGATATTGTGAATCAAACCCAGCGCGATAAAGCGCAAATTGCACGCTTAGTTAAAGAACTAATTACATTAAAGCTGATTGACAAAGATGCCAGTGAGCACGATAAGCGTTGCTTTATCTTATCGTTTACCTCTGAAGGTCATGCTCTTTATGACAAACTATTAAACGCCGAACAGCATGTTAATGAGCAAATGTGCAAAAACTTAAACTCTCAACAAATCAATGACTTTTTAGATACTGCTCAAAAAATGATTAAAAATATGCAGTGATCGCAGATCCATTACTTGGCATAAGTTAACTAAAACACATATACTGTACACTTATACAGTATATGTGTTTGGTTAATTATTTATGTTTGTTATTCCTATTTATATCGAAGCGGGCGTATGCGGGTTTGAATCACCTGCCGCTCAGTATAAAGAACTTGGTTTATCACTGGATCAGCTATTGATCAAACACCCCGATGCGACGTTTATTGGTGTGGCATCCGGCTGCTCAATGCAAGAGGTCGGTATTTTTGACGGCGATTTATTATTGGTTGATCGCGCCGAAGAAGCTAAAAATGGTGATGTCATTGTAGCTAACTTAAATGGTTTATTTGTTTGTAAATTATTAGATAAAACTAATGCACGGCTACTCTCTGCATCGGACTTATATCCCCCAGTGCAACTGACTGATAGTGATGAATTTCAATTAGAAGGTGTGGTTACTCGTTCGATTCGATTACATCGCTCTAGTGCAGAGCTGCGCCAATGTATTGCTTAGTGGATGCAGTGGCGTTTTACGCCAGCGCTGAAAAAGTATTTGATCCAGCGATCCGCTCAAAACCTGTTGTAGTATTAACCAATAACGATGGCTGCATTTGTGCGATATGTCCTATCGCGCGGCGCTTAAATATCCCTAAGTTTCAGCCCTACTTTAAAGTTAAACATTTACTGGCCAAACATAAGGTGGTTATTCGCTCATCTAATTATGAGTTGTACGCGGATCTAAGCGATAAAATGATGAATGTGATCAGCCGTTTTTGCGACACCCAACATGTATATTCGATTGATGAAGCATTTTTGCAGTTTAACGGCTTTACCCCACTCATTAATGACTGGCATCAGTATGGCCAGTTAATTCGTCGCACAGTTTGGCGCGAAACAAAACTCCCTGTTGGAGTTGGCTTTGGCCCTACACCAACCCTTGCTAAAGCCGCAAATCATGCTGCTAAAAAGCTCAACGGTTTTAATGGGATTGCAGTGATTGATAGCGAACAAGCACGACAACATATTTTAGCCGCGATGGATGTAGCTGATGTATGGGGCGTTGGCAAACGTTTAGCTAAAAAACTCAAACTACTTAACATTAACAGCGCGCTTGATTTAGCCAAACAAACACCAAAACGTATGAAACGTTTATTTAGCGTAGTGCTTGAGCGTACAGTTAATGAGCTAAATGGCATTGTGTGTTTAAATTGGGATGATGTACGCCAAGATAAGCGTGAAATTTTTTCGACCCGTAGTTTTGGTGAACGTTTAACTGATCCGGTTGCATTAAAAACAGCGTTGATCAATCACAGTATTATTGTCGCTCGCAAACTACGTCAGCAACGCTCCTTAACTAAACGCCTGTTACTATTTGTGGCAAGCTCGCCCCATGAGTCACATTACTATAAAAAATCATTAGTGTATGAGTTACCCGTATCTAGCGCAGATAGCCGTGTATTTGCTAAAGCAATTAGCGAAATATTTACGCAGCTATATCAACACAACGTCCGTTTTTATAAATGTGGTGTAGGTGCACTCGAGCTTAGTTCACAACAGTTTCAACAACCCGACCTATTTGCTCCTAGCCAAGACAACATAAAACTAATGGAGTGTTTAGATTCAATTAATAAGCGATACGGCTGCGACACGCTAACTCTGGCAAGTCAACAACAAAGCCAAGCATGGCATATGAAGCGTGCATTTTTATCGCCTCAGTACACAACGCGTTGGCAGCATTTACCGAAAATAAGTTGTGATTTATAAAAAACTCACATTATCGTTAAATTTAAAGTTGTAGTTCAAACTGACAACGAACATTACTTCTCTCTACACTGTACGCAAGCGTTGTAGGCGAAATAAAACGCAGCGTTTGGCTAGTGTCTAAATTATCTGTCTCGTTTTCACAGCGAGTATGGCGTAGTGACATGGTAATGCTTTGCGTGGTGTATTTATACTTAGTAGTGACCAAACAAAAGTTAGCGACTTTATTCGTTTGTGTGCCATGGTGTAAGTTATTAAAAATAATTTCATCACCGAGCTTAAAGCCAAGATCAGGCTCATTTGCATCAAGCCATGTTAACTGTCCACCAGCACACATTTTAGCCTCACCTGATACCAATTGATAACTACCAACCTTAGTATTGAATAAACTAATAAACTGACTCTTATTACTTGGCAGCTCAGTTTTAGCACTGACAACTGTACTTAAAAAAACCGACACTAAACACAGTAATACTTTACGATAGCGCATTAAATACCTGACATTTATTGATTTATATACTCAGCATAGCATAGCTACGGTGATTAAAATAAAAACCAGCCAGTATACTGAGTCATGGTTGGTTTTTAATATTATGTTACTGCCAATATTTAGCAAATAGTTGCGGATATGCCAACTTTAAAAATTTAGGCTTATCTTTAAAGCGCTTACCTTTGGGTTGATCAAGGCCTGAAGGAGCAAAGGGTAATTCGTCTTCATTACGCTGTTCATATAATAAACCAGCGATCAAGTCATACTCATCTAAGTAAGGATAAGGCTGCTCGTTTAAATGATAAACAGGAGTGCAATCAGCCAAAGAATCAGCATTTTCAAGCGCAGCATTAAAAGCTGCTTCACCACGAGAAATTAACCAACAACGAAATTCTGAGAAACCGTATTCATCATTGCAACCGGCCATTACAAACGCAGCACCGAATAGCTCCCAAGTATAACTTTGGCGCATACAAATGCTAAATTGCTTATCAAATTCAATGAGCTGTGCATCGCTTAAATCTGTAAGTAAACCTTTTAAACGTTCACTGACTGATTCTGGCTCTGCGGTTCTATCTGCAACGGTAACTAATTGCCAGAATTCGCTTAAAGTAAGTGCACTCATGACAAAATCTCTTTCACTCGCCCTACTTGACCATCCTCTAAGCGCACTTTAATACCATGCGGATGATTGGGTGATTTAGTCAAAAGGCGCTCAACAACACCTTGCGTTAATGTGCCGCTACGCTGATCTTGTTTTAAAACGATATTAACTTCGGTGCCTGGGGTGATTTGTGAACGAGTAGGAACTGCCATAATGGATCTCTTTTACTATTTTGTTGGATTATAGCTGTATGTCATCTTGATACCAAACTAAAGCACCGTAATCGTTGTGTTTTCACGCTCTGATAGTTAACCTGAGCTTTGCTTGTGCAATAAACAATCAGTCTGGATTTTGATTATTGATTACATTAGACACATCGATTTTCCTTAAATTTAATCAGCTAAAAACAGAACCTCTTGAGGGGTTAAGTTAATAACAGCCAGCTCTGTTACTATAATACTTTCGACTAACGCTAGCTGTTGCTTTTGTTTTGCCTGCTCAAGTGCAAGCGCATCAATAAAATAACATCTGACTTTAAGTGATGTAGCTGGTTTTTTTAAATCTATATGATGAGTTAACCAACTAAAGTCTGTTAGATGATCTTTGATCTGCTCGCATGCGCCAGTTAAAGTAGCGCGCAATAATTTATCGAGCTGCTTTTGCGTTTTAGTCATTTTTAGTGGTGTGCTCTTGGCTTAAGTCGTTCTCTGGGACTATATCTTGCTGCTGTTTAAATTCTTTGTAACCGTCTTCTTGGCGCTTTATACATTGATGGTATTCTTTATCTGCCATATGACTACATTCGCCTAAGCGAGCAGCTTGAACTTCGTGATAGCGGGCATCAGTACTACAAGCGGTTAAAAACAGAACCACGAAGGCACTTACAACCCATTTTAGCCTATTGAAAAGCATTAAAAATTCCTTACATTTTAAACTGGAAAAGTAATTCATCCGTGACGATTTTGCTGTATATTGCAAACGTTTTATATCTATAACCGTTAAGGGCTAATTATGATGTTGTCGCAGTTACAAGAGCTGTTCCAGCGTATCGATAAAAGTAAACTATTTCAATCATTTGTTATCGCCGTTATTGTCGTATCAGCGCTCACTGTTGGTGCACACACTTATTCGTTACACCCCACTGTTGAATTTGCTTTACATTGGATGGACGTTGGCATCACGGTGTTTTTCTTAATAGAACTAATTATCCGCTATGTTGCAAGTAAAGGCTTAAAAGCCTTTTTTAGCAAAGGCTGGAATATTTTTGACTTTATAATCGTTATTGGCAGTTTATACCCAGCTGCAGGTTCGACCATTTTTATAGCCCGTTTATTACGAATATTCCGTGTACTACGTTTAGTCTCTATGGTGCCAGAACTGCGTTTATTGGTTAATTCATTATTAAAAGCCATACCGCAAATGGGCTACATTGCACTATTAATGTTTGTTATTTTCTATATTTATGCCGCAACTGGTAGCATGTTATTTTCTGATATAAACCCAGTCCTATGGGGAGACGTATCAATTTCAATGTTAACTCTGTTCAGAATAGCAACCTTTGAAGATTGGACCGACGTCATGTACGAAACCATGGCTGTCTATAAGTTGAGTTGGATTTACTACCTTACCTTTATATTCTTAACCGCTTTCGTATTTTTAAACATGATGGTAGGCGCTATTTTAGAAGTTATGTCAGAGGAGCATCGCAATGCCCGCGAAGAGCAAGCCGATGTAGATTCATTGCCCGCAACCCAAGGGCAAATAAATGAGTTAAAAGCGCAAATAGCAGAACTAAAAACACTATTAAAACCCAAAAGCTAAGTATTGATAAACTAGCACCTAAGGATATAAAGGCTTAGGTGCTACCGCCATTATAATTAAGCTGCTCTGTAGTTTCCTCCCTCCTAAACCAAGCATTTATTCTTAGTAAAGGATTTAAAAACTAATAAATTATTGCTTTTAGCTATTTATCAATGGTCTAATAAAAAAATGATAAATCTACACCAACTATAATGCATTACTTAAGTCGCTACTTTTTACTATCAGATCACGTTAATTCAAACGTTCTAGTACCTAACTGGCGTATCAGTGCACTACGCATTATTTTAACCGCTGGTGTAATTTTATGTTTCTCAGTATTTTGCCATACTTTAAACGCCGCAATTGAGTTCAACTTAATATATATTATTGTGCTTGCTGCAAGCTTTTCTGTGACAATGGCCACCTTACTAATTGCTAGCCGTAAATACTTTACTTTATGTGCACATGCCCTGCTATTAAGTATTGTTGCCGCAACAATCTCAATGAATGTATTTTTAACAGACATCAACCTTGCAAAGGTAGGCTCTATGTATATGTATGCATGCCCTATTATTGCATTGATGCTGTTAGGTGTGAGGACCGCGCTAGGTTATGCAATTTTAAATATCGTGCCTTTTTACTTTATAATAAACAACGTTGATATTTCATCTCTGACTTCTATAAATACACAACTACCAAATTCAGACTGGTATATATCAGGGCTATTATTTTTATTCTTTAATATCTGTATTCCGCTCGCAGTTGCGCGAACCATTGTTGCTGCAAAACGCTTAAATCAAACCATGGCAGAATCAAATAGTCATCTAGCAGCAAAAAAAGAGCTTTATAGAACGTTTTTTACTGAATCAAGTATTGCAAAAATAATTATCGATAGTGATAACACCGTTATAGATTTTAACAGCCAAGCGAAAACGTTATTTGGTTTCAAAGCAACAGTTAAAAACAGCACCGTTAAACTCGATAAATTATTACCTAATCTAGTAATTGTAGCTAACCAACATAAGGACCAAGTATTTAAATATAAAAACACCTATAAAACTGTACATTGCCAGCAAGTTACTAACTCTAATTACTGTGTGCTGCGCTTTGATGACTGCACTGAACAACATCAAATAAAACAAAACTTATTAGCAATGGAGCAAGAAAACAAACGTTTACGTTACAGCGATGGTCAAACACACCTCCCCAATAGAGAATGGTTTGAGCTTCAGTGTGAAAGATTTGTAGCAAAGTACCAAGGCGATTTCTATATTGTGGTCACCCAGAGTGCGAATAATGAATATTTAAATCTCAAATACAGTAAAGCAGATGCAAAAGCACACTTAGTATCTGCTTATAAGCGCTTAAAAGACTCTAATGAAGCCCTCGTTCTGTGCGCTCATGTAGGTAATAATAAATTAGCATTTATAATAACTACAAGCACTACTAACGAAATAGAACATAAGCTCTTAAACGAGATTAAACATGTGGTTGATGAACCTTATATAATCCGGGGCGAAAAATACCAACAGTCATTTTTATTTGGTTTTTCCAACTTTCCAAGACAAGGAAAAAGCAGTGCTAATGTATTAAACAATGCAATTGAGGCATTAAAACTTGCTGATAATCATCGCCCTATTAATGGTTATGATGAAAAACGCTCACAAGAATTTTTAGAAAAACACGAAATATCAATGTTATTGGACGAAGCACTTCATAACGGCGAGTTAGAGTTACACTATCAACCTAAAGTAACACATGACGGCAAGTGCATTGGACTTGAAGCATTGGCACGCTGGAACAGTCAAACTCTTGGTGTTGTATCACCCGCGGTGTTTATTCCGATCGCAGAGGAATACCGTATGATCAGTCGGCTAACAGATTTAATAATTCAAAAGGTATGTGCTCAAATTGCAACTTGGAGCAAAGATGAAATCCAACTAGTGCCTGTTGCAATAAATATATCATTGCTTGATTTTGGCCAAAGCGATTTCATGTCAAAATTAGTAAAATACTTAGCGGACTTTAATGTCAAACCAAGTCAAATTGAATTAGAACTGACCGAAACATCATTAGAAGCGAACCAAGAATATTCATTGGCGTTGATGCAAAACCTACAATCATGGGGATTCACAATTTCCGTAGATGACTTTGGCGTAGGCTATTCAAATATTGCGCGCTTAGCCGAATATCCTATAAATAAGCTAAAACTTGATCGCTCGCTAATAAGCCAAGTTACAAGCTCAACAAGGCAGAAGAGCTTAGTAAAAGCAATTCACGTCATGTGTGATGAACTTGGAATAAAATGCGTATCTGAGGGAGTTGAAACACAACAACAAGTCGAAATTATGGCAAATATGGGGTGTAAAGAATTTCAAGGCTTTTATTTCTCAAAACCATTATCTGCCTCCCACTATAACGACCACATAAAACAACAAGGTTTGAATTTCAACCCCAAAAAAATACCAGAAAATTAATGCAGCACATAGAATAAAATCACTATTATAAAGCAGACAACACTCATTAGCATTGCAAAATAATGAGTTCAATTGTCAAAGAATGGCTATATGTTGATTATTCTTTATTTTAGACGCTGTTATTATTACACTTTAAATTTACCAACTAAATCAGTAAGAACGTGCGATAAGGCTTTTAATTTATCTCCATTATTACTGGTATTAGCGGCAATATCGCTAACATCATCAGCCGCATTTTTAATTTCTATAACATTGCGATTTATATCTTCAGCGACATGCTGCTGCTCTTCTGCTGCGGTTGCTATCTGCGTATTTAAGTCACTAATATTAACAATAGACGCTGTTATTTCCGTAAATTGTTGCTGTGCAGCATGGGATAGTTCAACCGTTTTATTAGTGCTGTCTAAACTGCGTTTCATTTCAGTAGTGACTTGACCAGACATGCTGCGTAGTTTATCTAATTGCGTAGCAATCTCTTCTGTGGATTCAGACGTACGTTGCGACAGTGCACGCACTTCATCTGCAACGACAGCAAAACCACGACCATGATCACCCGCTCGAGCAGCTTCTATTGCAGCATTTAAAGCAAGCAAATTAGTTTGCTCAGCAATGCCTCTTATAACGCCTAAAATCGACATGATATTTTCACTTTCAGTGTCAAGTTGCGATATATCATCCGTTGCTTTACTTATAACTTCGCTCAAAACAACCACGCTTTGAACGGTCTCGGTGATCACTGTTTGACCTATCTCTGATGCCTGTTGCGTTTGCATAGCCAGATCTGCCGCATTAGCACAACTTGAAGCTACTTCGTTGGCTGTCGCAGCCATTTGATTAATTGCGGTTGCCGCCATTTCCAATGCTTGCTGTTGTTGTGAGGTAGAACAAGTTAATTGCGATGCTTGTGTAGACGTTTGCTCTGACGTACCGCTCACATTTAGTGCACATTCGTTGATCTGTCTTACTAAATCAGCAATCAAGTTTAAGAATAGGTTAAAACTATTGGCCAGCTTAGCCGTTTCATCTTTTGTCTTAATTGTGAGTCGTCGAGTTAGATCACCACCACCTTGTGCAATTTCAGTCAGACCATCACTGACTTCAACTATAGGCGAAGAAATTACTTTTGAAATGTAACTTGCGATTAAAATGAATACAATAATTAGCACCGTACTAATAATTATAATTGTCAATGTCATGGTGTTTGCAGCGCTCATCACCTCTGACTTTTCAACTAAACCAATAAATTTCCAGCCCAACTTAGCTGAAGTATATATATTGGCAATAAAATCTTTGTTATTGATGACAATTTCAAACTGACCTTGAGTATTTGCAGCTAACTGTTTGTATTTACCATCCGCAATATCTGCCAAACGTTTAAAACGAAAATTTTCATTTTTAACATCAACAAGTACATTTCCCGTATCTTCAATCAACATTAAGTAACCGGTTTCACCCAGCTTAATATTAGCAATAATTTCTGTCAGTCCTTGCAAAGAAACATCCATTCCCTGTACACCGATAATTTGTCCATTATCTTTTATTGCTTTTACAGTAGAGACAATAACCATATCGTCAGCTGCCCAATAATAAGCACTAGTGCGAACCGTTTTACCACTTGCAGATTTACCTGTTAAATACCAAGGTCGAGATCGTGGGTCATAATTAGCATTAACTTCTCCCGCTGGCCACTGAATATAACCACCTTGTTCATTACCCATATAAATATAAGCAAGCCCAGGGTGAGTTTGGCCGAAGTGATCAAACTGTTGAAATGCGGCACGCTCAACACTGCTGCCTTGGAGATGTTTCAGCATCACTGGATTATTTGTGTCAACATGAGCTTTGACATCTTGTTTAGCAGCTAAGACCATTTGATGTGAAGCTAGATAATCAACATTTTTTTCTATTTCAGAAAAAAACATAGCAATACCATTATCTATTTGCCGTGCTTCTCTTTCGCTCATTTGCGCAAAGTTATCAAGCGCTTGGTCTCTTGTTTGCGTGATCACTAGCGCCGCAATAATAAAAAGAGGTAAGGCGATAGCTGAGGCAAAAGATAGTTTTAACTTTTTTGATATATTCATAACAGAAGGCCAAATAAATACTCTCAT
Organism: Pseudoalteromonas sp. SG44-17; assembly: GCF_014164235.1. Taxonomy (NCBI): domain Bacteria; kingdom Pseudomonadati; phylum Pseudomonadota; class Gammaproteobacteria; order Alteromonadales; family Pseudoalteromonadaceae; genus Pseudoalteromonas; species Pseudoalteromonas sp. SG44-17. The sequence continues at coordinate 168,530 of NZ_JACJEV010000006.1, forward strand.
AAATATAGTAAGCTGTTGAGTATTCAGCAAGAAACTATCAAGCTAATTAAACCGTAACAAAACTAAAGCGAGGTAAAGACAACAATAAAAATAATGCTAATGGCGAGTTTAATTACTGCGTTTTCGAGAAAGTTAGCTATATATCAATCAAGGGTCTATAATTCAATGAGTGTTTGAGAATTTCATCCTCTTGTCCTCTTGATGTCACCCTATTGCTGAAAATAATTATAGCTGCGACTGATCCAATAGTTCATTCAGAACGTTTGACGGGTAGGAGTTACGCTAAATAACTCAGACTAATGTTTGTAAAGCTTGTTTAGGATGTATCTACTATCTGAGTAATGTATTTTATAACTAATTTTATTTTCAAATGAATTACGCTCGTTATATGGCTAACCCTGCTACTTAACTTCTCTTTCTCTTATCTAATATTTCATCGCTCTTAGAAAGCGAATACACACTGCTAATAAACAGCCTGAATACGCCTAATGGCATCTGCAAACTGGTGTGTTAATACACTAAAATGAAAAGGTTTTTCATGTTTTTCAAAAATAATGATTTGTCTAAACGTTCTATGGACCAAACTGTTATCGCAGTTATAACCATTAATGATAATAATGACGTTGTATACATCAACCATGCTGCCGAGACACTCTGGGGATATAAAGCTGAAGAAGTACTTGGTAAAAATGTTCGTATGCTAGTACCAAAAGTTCATCAAAAAAACCATGATAGTTATGTAAATCGCCACCGTGCAACTAACGAAGATCGGATTGTTGGCTCTGCCGTTGAACTGCAAATAGAGCGTAAAGATGGTTCAACAACCTGGATCAATATAACTTTATCTCAAGTAAAAATGGGCAAAAAGCTTTACTACACAGCGTTTGCCCGCGATTGCAGTAAAGAGCGTGATGAGCGCTCAATGACTGAACAAGTTCTAGAGCAAGCTCACGATGGTGTAATAACTATCGACAGTCAAAACTTGATCATTTTTGCTAATCCTGCGGCTGAGAAAATATGGGGCTATAGCCGTGAGGAAATGATCGGTCAAAATATTAAAATGTTGGTAGCACCAGAGCACCGCAGCAAACACGACAGTTACGTCAATCGTAACCGTGATACCGGGGTTAATCGGCTAATTGGTAAGCCAATAGAATTACCAATTCATACTCGCGAAAAGACTATTCGCTGGGGCTTAATTACTTTAGCTAAAGTCGTTGTCGGCGATGAGATTTTATATACTGCGTTTGTAAAAGATGTCACCGATGAAGTATCGAAACGCGAAGAAGTTGAAATGTTATCGCTAGTGGCTAATGAGACCAGTAACGCCGTTGTTATTACTAATGGACAAGGTGAAATTCTTTATGTAAATAATGGTTTTCAAACAATGACAGGTTACCAACTCGATGAAGTAAAAGGGAAAATACCTGGTAAATTCTTGCAGGGCAATGACACCGATCCCCAAACCATTGCAAATATTCGCAATAAGCTTAGCCAAAAGCAGCCCTTTTATGAAGAGATATTAAATTATAATAAACAAGGCAAACCATATTGGATTGCTATGTCAATTAATCCTGTATTTAACGAACAAGGAAAAGTACATCGTTATGTCTCTGTGCAAGCTGACATTACTGTAACTAAACAATCAGCCAAAGACTCTCTTGATCGATTAGCCCTCATTAATGGGTCGTTAATGGTTGTTGAATTTCAGCCTACAGGTGAGCTCGTGAATATGAATAAACTGTTCCTTGAAAAAGTGGGCAGTAACGAGGCAGCAAAAGTAGCAGCGAATACCATATGGCAACAACTTCAAAAGCAGCAGAGCACAACTATCAATCAAGACGAGCAACTAAGTTTGGTCGTTGAATTTACAGATAAACAACAAGTTCAACGTTCGTTCGATGCACAGGTTTGTGAATTGAAGGATTTTTCTGATCAAGTAACACGTTACGTAGTGTTTGGTGTAGATATTACTGATCGTCAAATTGCACTAAAAGAAACACATCAGGCAATGCAAGAACTCTTAAAAGTGGGTAATCAAATCGGTGACATTGTTGGCAGTATTTCTGGTATTGCAGGACAAACAAACCTACTAGCTTTGAATGCCGCTATTGAAGCTGCTCGTGCTGGTGATGCTGGCCGAGGTTTTGCCGTAGTCGCATCAGAAGTTAGAGAGCTGGCAAGTCGTTCGTCAGGATCAGCTGATCAGATCAGTGATTTAGTAGATGCAACACGGACCCGAATTGACCAATTAGCAGACTCACTTGAACGCATTAATCGTTAATTAACATCGTACTATATTTGCTGGCTATTCACGCGCAACTAAGTGTGTTTAAAAGTAAAAGGGCTGGCACATTGCCAGCCCTCCATATTAACTGTAATAAATGGCAGCTAATAAACTAATGTTTATTATCAACAATAATGCGTAGCATACGACGCAGTGGCTCTGCAGCACCCCATAATAACTGATCGCCAACGGTAAAAGCACTAATATATTTAGGTCCCATTGCTAACTTACGAATACGCCCTACAGGAATACTTAATGTACCAGTTACTTTAACTGGGGTTAAATCCGTAGCAGTGATATCACGCTCATTAGGGATAACTTTAACCCACTCATTGTGTGAGGCTAAAATCTGTTCTATTTTCTCGACGCTAATATCTTCACGTAGTTTAATGGTCATAGCTTGGCTATGACAGCGCATTGCACCAATGCGCACACATAAACCGTCAATAGGCACAGGCTGTTTAGATGAACCTAAAATTTTGTTCGCTTCAACTTGCGCTTTCCATTCTTCTTTAGATTGCCCGGATGGCATTGGCACATCAATCCATGGGATAAGACTGCCTGCTAACGGCACACCAAATTGCTCTTGCGGTAAATCGCTTGAGGCTATTTGCTGTGTGACTAGTTTATCAATTTCTAAAATAGCGGCTTGTGGATCAGCTAGCTTGTCAGCCACACTTGCATGAATAGAGCCCATTTGCGCAATGAGCTCTTTCATATTGCGAGCACCGGCACCCGATGCAGCTTGATAAGTCATTGGGCTTACCCACTCAATCAAGTCTTGCTCAAATAAACCACCCAATGCTAATAACATGAGTGACACTGTGCAGTTACCACCCACATAGGTTTTTACGCCTTGCTCAAGACCTTGTTCAATCACATCTTTATTGACCGGATCAAGTACAATAATACTGTCATCGCTCATACGCAGTGCTGATGCCGCATCAATCCAATAGCCGTCCCAACCTGCTTCACGTAATTGTGGATACACAGCTTTGGTATAATCGCCACCTTGACAGGTGATAATAATATCCATTTTTGCCAGCGATTCAAAATCCATTGCATTAAGTAATGGTTTTGCAGGACCCGCTAAATCAGGGCCAAGCTGACCGGTTTGTGAGGTGGTAAAAAAAGTGGTGTCGATATGAGCAAAATCATTTTCTTGTTGCATACGCTCTAATAACACTGAGCCAACCATGCCCCGCCATCCGACCAATCCTACTTTTTTCATTGTTTGTTCCACTGTTTGAGTCATAAGAAATACCTAATACGTTAAAAATTAAAATTCATTGCGTGAGATTTAATTTTTAGAACGAACAATCTAGCACTGTGATCGAGGCAACACCAGTGTTACTCATAGAACATAAAATTTTTTCATCTTGAGTCAATAATCATATTTCTAATAGTTATGATTATTGTGCGTCATTGTAAAAGACCGGTGTTTTTGACATCCAACTGATTCATCTGTTGCTATTTTTTTGCAATATGAAACTGACTATCTGTACATAAGTAAGTTACTAAGAATGCAATAAACAAGATTTATAATCATTTCGCATTTTATAGTCAGATGTATTGTGTATTATTTTATTTATTAAAAGGAATCAAAAAAAATGAAAACATTATACTTTTCTATCTTTAGGTGTATCTGCAAATATTAACGAAATCAATGTAGAATCGAATACTTCTTTTGCCAGTGTTGAACACACATCGGGCTCAACAAAAAGCTTATCTACATCAACCCTACCCTACCGTAATAGTTGATAATAGTTATAGCAACTTCTTTGTCAGTTTTATATCGGGAAATCAATTCTGTAAAGAGCGAGGTCATAAGCGAGAAATCACTGGCAGCACAGTGTGGTGAGGATGAATATGAGTATGCGGAATATGACTGGTATGGTAGCGCATGGGTTTCAAAAAATACTGGTAGTAAAAATCAGTGTTATCCATTGTACGCTAGTATAAAGTGCGGTAACTAACGTAAACAAACAGCTCAGTAACAACTGAGCTCTTATTCCATGGCGCAAAAGTTCCTCCAATTAATATCAACATAGTTCAACTCATCATTAATCACATATCATCATTAAAATAATAGCCTTATATCAATTTGCATTAAATGATCACTTCTTTAATAACACAGATATTACACAACCATTAGTTTTACAAATAGCAGATATTAAAAAGCCCTGCATTTGGCAGGGCTGAGATAATAAAGACTTATGTAATTTGCCTTTATTAGATGACTTTAAAACTCGTAGCTAAAGCTCACGCTTAATTCTCTAGGCGTTTCTTGAGAACGAATTAGCACATCATTTTGTTCTACTTCAAAGTTTTGTCCCAACATATTTTTCACTTTAAGTGTTAATGTGGTATTAAACGTTGGGTAATAACTATAAACCATGTCTAACGAGTTTAAAGGTTGTTCGTAAGCGTCATCAAAGTTATTAACACCCGCAGCTAAAATACGATCACCAAATACATTGTAGATAACAGATGCTTGATGCATGCCATCATGTGAATCGTAATTCAGTTGCAAGTTGGCAACATACTTTGAATGGCCCGTCATACGTCGCTTTAGGTTCGTGAGATCGCCGCGCTGTTCTTCTGCAATTTCAACTTCTGAATCACTGAGCGTTATATTTCCAGAAGTAAAAAAAGCGCCCCCTAATAAATCACTGTGCAACTCAGTTAACCATTCAGCTTCAATACCGTAAACATAGGCTGTTTCTGCATTGTCAAACTGCAGAGTAAAACGGCCGTCGCTTTCTGTTAATAGTGCTTCGATTGGTTTATCGATATCTTTATAGAATGCGCCAACTGAGTAATTATCGCCATTGTCCATATAAAACTCGATACGTGCATCAAAGTTATCTAGGTAACTAGATTCTAAGAATGGATTACCAAGCGTTCGATAACCGGTCAGCGGATCTTGGAATTGAACAGGGCTTAGCTCTCGCAAATCAGGGCGTACAACCGTGTTGCCATAACCAAAACGAACTTGATACGATTGCTGACTATATGTCATAGATAACGAAGTAAAATACTCATCTTCCATCACACTTGCTTGTTCTATCGCATCTGCACTTAATTTATCAGCCAATAAAGCAGGATCGAATGCTGAGCGAGAAAAAGCAAGCGCAACTTGGCGGAAGTCCTCGTAACGCACACCACCGCTTAAACGCCAATCTTGAGCAAACGTAACGTCAAAAGAGCCGTAGTAAGCATCAATCATTTGCGCTGCTAAGTAATCATCAGCTGTTGGTTCTTGGAACAATAACTCGACATCCGTTGAATCAACAACAGCATCGTTAGCAAAAAAACTACCGATTGACAGTGCTTCTTCTTCACTTTGTGCTAGATCTAAAGACTGAGTTTGGTTAAAACGATAGTTAAAAAAGTCAGTGCGGTAATCACGTGTTTTTTCAACAAAATAACCACCACCCGCAATTTCTACTTCGGCGTTATCAAAGTAAAAAACTTTGTTTACATTAACGCCCCAGTTTTCTACATCGTCTTCTAGCTCTACAAATCGATACAAATAAGGATTACCACCTAAGCTACCATTGTAAAAAGTACGTTGATATTTGCCATCTAAGTACTCATCACGAACCGTTACTTTAAGCTCACCAGGTATACTTGTAGTCGCTGTTGAGTCAGTATACTGCCAATCTACACCAACACCTTCAAGAAAACCCCAATCTAAATTGTGCATTCCACGAAGCTGAAGTATTTCAAGTTCTCGTTCCTCAAAAGAGGTTAAGTGACTACGCTGCAACTGCCCAGCATCAATACTTAATGACTTTGAAGGTTCTTGGTAAAGCGCAACAGAGGCTTCATCTTCAGAATCTCGTAACATCATATAAGTTGCTGTTAAATCATGACCTCCAATTTTATAACCTAAATTTAGAGAGCTATTTAACTTTATATTATGCTTGGTTGACACTTCTTTCTCTGTTGCAGAGTAACAAGTAAAGTCATCTTGTGAACATGAGGACTCAGATGCGTCAACAGAAGAAAGTACAGCGCTAAACTTCTCAGCATTGGACCATTCATTTTCATAGGCAACTGACGCTAAGAAACCAAACGAGCCGTCTAAGCCAAATAAGTTATCAAAACGGTCGCCATACACAGCTTTAATACCGGCATCAGGATTTAAACTTTCTTTTTCCAAGCCAAAATCTCTTGGCAATGCTTTTGCTAAACTTTTATTTAAGTCTATCGCGGCAGCTTGACCAATATCAGCCCCCTGACGTTTTGACTCTACATCTCTGATATTTCTATACGAAATATCAGACAGGCCATTGATATAGGTATTTAACGCAGTCTTAACTGAACCGGGTAATGCGCGTGTACCATCATCTTTACCTAACCAATCATCACTGCCACCATTATATGTATAGCCTTCGTCGTTTGTATCTTTATAACTGGCACCAATTTCGACTTTAAATAAAGTATCATTTGGAATGCTCTTGGTTCTGATATTAACGTCACCACCACCAAAAGCCGCAGGCATATTTGGTGAATAGGCTTTTTGTACAGCCAAGGATTCAATAATACTTGATGGGAAGATATCAAGTGGAATTACATTTCGTGTTAGATCCGGGCTTGGAACTACCGCGCCATTTAAACGTACGCTAGAGTAACGCTCACCTAATCCACGGACATAGATAAACTTATCGTTAACTAATGATAAGCCTGTAACACGGCGAAGTGCCGAAGCTGCATCACTATCACCCGTTCTAGATATTTGCTCTGAACCCATTATATCAGCGACAAACGCCTGATTTTTACGCTCATCAATTACGGCACTAGCACTGCCTTTAAGGCGCGTACCTGTTGCAACAACTTCTTCTATCGCGTCTTCATTTATTATTTCTTGTGCCTGATCAGCGAAAGAATGAAATGAAGAAAAAAGGGAGAGCAGAGATAAAGTTATTAGATTGGTTTTAAACTGCTTTTGATGTTTCATATTTATATCCTCTAAACCTAAAATTCCCTTAAAAAAGGCGCCGTAGCGCCTTATAATTAGAGCCGGTCTAGATTAATTACTAGCGCGTTGTAAAGATGCGGCAACAAAATCAGCCCACTCACTTGATTCACCTTCTTTAAGTGCACCAATATAGCCTGCGTTAGTAAAGAAAGAGTTAACTTCACTCATGTCTTTAGCTGTTGTAGCTACTGCAGTGCCTTGTGAATCAGTAATAGTGGCAGCTGTTGAAACACCATCAGCACCAAGTACATTTGCAAAATCAGCAAAACCAATTAACTGGTTATTCTCGCCACCAGTAAACCAAGAAGCAATATCAAAACTTGCTAATGCGCCAGTTAAAGGTGTATTTACGTCTTCAAAATTCTTACCACAAGCAAATATTGAGCTCATAAATGCGATATCGCCATTATTTGCATTCGCATGCACACCAGCATCCCCTGATTGGTCTTTTTCATTATATAAATCAAGACAACCAGCACCATCTACAGATGAAGAGTTTACAAATAGCATATTAGCTAATTGCGCTTTACCCCATTCTTTCATTTCCATACCAGCACCAGTACGACGCCCTTCAGCACCTTGGTCGCCAGTAGTTACAACCGTTGCATTAGCAATTGTTGGATTAGAAACAGTTGTTACTAAATCTTGTGCATCTGCTGATAATGGATCTACCTTAGCGCCATCTGTTTCAAAGCCATGGTTTCCATATTCATTTGAACGTACAAGAATAAATTGTCCATAGCCTTTCCAGCCTTCATCCCAATCAATACCATCATCACCTGTATCAGTAATAACAATATGTTTAAGGTTAACGCTACCACCAAAAAGCTCTATACCATCATCGAAACCATTATGAACATGCACGTAATCAATCGTTGTGCCTGAACCTACAGCATTAAGGGTTAAACCATTGAGCTCATCGCCTTCAACACCAAAACCCGCATATTTTATAACTATATGCTTAAGGATACCGCTGCTATCTTGCGGATCATTACCACCATAATACGATACAATACCTTCGGCAGCGTGGTTACACATATCTTGTGCCGCAGCCGCAGCCGTACAACGGATAGAATGGCCTCGGCCATTTACCTGAACGCCACCCCAATCACCAATTTGTGCGGTTGTTGCATCATCGCCATCAACTTCTTTGATGCTTGTGAAAATAATTGGCTTATCTACTTCACCAATTGCTTCAATATTTGCACCACGTGCAATACGAATAAAACTCTCAGGCTTAGTAAAAGCTATCGTCGCGCCAGCTTCAATAGACAATGTAGGACCATTGCCATCAATTGTAGCGCCTGTTGATGTGTCTACATCATCACCAATAAATAATGCACCTTCAAATACATGTGCGCCGCCACTGCTTAATGCAGGGATAACAAAAGAGCTGGTAATTTCTTTCGCATTACTTGCAAATGCTTGACTGTAAACACAGTTAACACCCTTTGCTTCACCTGTAAATGTAGCTCCATCTAATGTATATGTAGCGCAACTTAATGTATCACCACCATTATCACCACCTGGGTTAGTCACTGAGTTGTCTACACTATTATCTACACTGTTATCAACTGTTGTAGGTGTAACATTAATATCACCACCGCCACAGCCAGCGAGTGTAATTGCAGTAGCCACAAGGCTGACTTTAAATAAACCAGATAATTTCATTGTTCACTCCGTTAAAGTATTTAATTATTTTGTTAGCGCATTAAGTAAAACTCAAGTCACTTTAAAACACGAAAAACATGCTTTAAGGTCACTTGAGCTTTAGAACGAGGACTACAATACTGGAGGTGTATGACAATACAGTTACACTTTAATAAACATAAAGTGACAATCTAATTTATTTAAATAACAATTTGTTAGGAATATTTAGAACGAAAAAAACCGCCCTGAGGCGGTTTTGGTGTTGCGATTATAAAACGAGTTTTTTAATAAAACCGTTAAAGTTAAAATAGCGTTTCTTAACGCATATTTACTTATAACAAAGCAGTGCGTAATGTTTCAGCATGCAATTTTTCACGTTTCACGTATTTGATCCATTGTTCAGCTAATCGCTGCGATTTTTTATGCTTCTCGGCTTGTTCGAATGCTAAAATAGACGCGTCAAAGTTTTGTAAACTATATTGCGCCATACCTAAAGCAACATAAGCATTTGATTCAAAATCTAGTGAACCTTTATCAAGCGCTTTACGCGCTGCATCAGCTGCATCTTCATACTTTTCAAGATTCACATACACTTCGGCTAAACGTTGCTCGTACTTTCCATGGCTTGAAAGATCAGCTGCTTTTGCAAAATAACTAACAGATTTTTCATCTTCTTTTGCTTGTATCATGGCTTCTGCAATAAATGCGTAATTTTTAGCTGACTTTTCCGCAATACCAGATGCAACAGCTTTACTCATCACATCGGCAGCTTTAAAAGCTAAACCATTGTATAAATAAACTTGTGCTAGTTGACGCAAGTCTGATTTAGAAGTCAAAAAACCTTGCTGGTAAGCGGCTTCGAGTATTGCTAACTGCTGTTTTTCTTTACCTGTTTCGCCATACATACCACCGAGCTGAACCCAATACTCAGGCTTATTGTAAAGTTTGACCATACGTTCAAGTACAGCAACTACATTCTCAGTTTGATTAAGTGAATAATACATAGCACGCAGTAACACTAACCAGTTCTCTTTTGGCTGTTTGCCTTCACTATCACTTTGCGCGATAGCCAAGTTAATGTTATCAATACCATTTTGGTAATCTTTTAGCTGATAGTAAGCTTGCGACTTAAGCACATAGTAAGCATCCGTTTTAGGCTTAGTGTTGATTGCATCCCATTGCGCTAAAAAGTCTAACACTTTGTTGTAATCGCTATTCGCCATTGCAAGCTGCGCTAAACTAAAGCTGGTACTTAATCGTAAAGACTCAGGGATCTCTTCTTCAGCAACGACTTTTTCAAACGACGCGATCGCTTTCGGTAAATCATTCTCGTTGTAATAAATAAAACCATAAAAATTATACATCATGGCTTTTTCATACGAGTTCATACTGGATGAACGTTCATTAATATTATCAAGCGCAGCAAGGCCCGCTTTTGCATCACCATCATCAGCTAACTTTTGCGCACGAGCCAATTGGCTATATACTTTTTCACGCAGTGCCGGCACGCGCTTTGTTTTTACTTCCTCTGCATAGGCCGTTGCTAAATTAACACCTGGCAACAAACTTACTACGCTTGGTAAAGCAACACTAGCACTTAGTGCTAACGAGCAAAATAATGCTGTTTTTAATAATTTCATAATCGCCTCGTTTCTCTATCCATTTATTCAGTGCTAACCATTTATTTGGAAAGAAATTTTATTCTGTACACCCGCAACTTCAACAGCTTCACCGTCTACTACGCGAGGTTTGTATTTAAATTTAAGTGCGGCATCCATGGCTGCTTGATCAAACAATGATTCAGGCTCAGCTTTTACTACCTTTGCATCACGAACAGTACCTTGCTTAGTCACTGTAAACTCAACAATCACATAGCCTTCAATGCCCCGTGACAATGCTCGACGCGGGTAAACAGGTGCTACTTTTACAATCGGTAGATATTCACCATCACTAGAGTCAAGAGCTAGACCACCACTGAGACTCACGTCAGCATCAACACTGGCACCAAAGTCAAAGTTAGACGCTGCTGCATTTGGATCACTATTTTGCATTTGCGGTGAATCCATTGGCGGCGGAGGCTCTTTCGGCGTTGGCGGCTTTTGTGGTTTACGTTCTTTCTTTTGTACCGTTTCTTCTTTTTTAAGCCTTACAAAATCAAGTACATTGCCTTTTGCAGGCTCAGTCATCGCCCCTTCACCACCGGTGATAAGCGCTTGCATGCCCAAAAACAACATAAAGGTCACAACACCGGCAACTAATAATGCTACTAAATAACGCATTATGGCTTCCTTAGGCTTCTTGTGCCGCGATAGACACATCAAATACACCTGCGGCGCGTGCTGCATCCATCACTTTAATAAGGGTATCTGTAGTGGCTTTTTTGTCAGCCTGAATAACCACACTACCTTGTGGATTTTCTGCTTTTAAACGCTCAATGTTTGCTTGCACAGCACGCACATCGATTTGACGTTTATTGATCCAAATTTCACCTTGATCTGAAATCGCAACTAGAATATTTGCACGCTCTTTCTTAACGGCTGTTGCCGCTTCTGGGCGATTTACATCGATACCTGACTCTTTAACAAAAGAGGCGGTTACAATGAAGAAAATAAGCATGATGAACACAACATCAAGCATCGGGGTCATGTTTATTTCTTCAGCTTCATCTTCTTGAAAAAGGCTTCCTAATGGGGCTCTCATTTTATTCTCCTGATTGTATGTGGCTTTCGCCACATACTAAAAATTGTTGTTTAATGGTCTAAAACCATGCTGTCTTCAAGTAGGGCTACTTCGCGCTTTGCTTTGCGTTGTAAGTACGTAGAAGCAAATACACCAGATAACGCACCAACCATGCCTGCCATTGTCGGGATAGTCGCTTTCGATACACCTGATGCCATTGAACGCGCACTGCCCGTTCCGGTAATCGCCATCACATCAAACACTTCTATCATACCTGTTACCGTACCGAGTAACCCCAGCAGCGGACACAAGGCAACCATCACATTGATCAGCGCTAAGTTGTTGTTTAACTTCATCCCAGCGCGTGAAATAGTTGCTTGGCGTATTTGCTCAGCGTTCCAGCTATTACGCTCATCGCGCCCTGTCCAACTACTTTTAATGGCATGTTTGTAACTACGAAAACCATTAAAAAAATAAATAAATCGCTCGAGTATCAATAACCACATCGCGAAGATTAACACTCCGATGACCAACAGAACTTGGCCACCAGTGTCGAGAAAATCACGGATAGCATTGATTGAGTCAATCAATAGCACCATGGGTTATGCTCCCTTTTCGCTACGCTCAGCGATAATACCTGCGCTTTGTTCTTGCAAAATAAGCAGCAAGTTTTTAGAGCGGGTATTCAATAAGGTGTATAAAAATACTGTTGGGATTGCCACAACTAAGCCAAGTACCGTAGTAACAAGCGCTTGTGAAATACCACCAGCCATTAATTTAGGGTCACCTGTACCAAACAAGGTGATTGCTTGGAAGGTATTGATCATACCGGTTACCGTACCAAGAAGACCTAACAATGGAGCAACGACCGAGATAATCTTAATGAGCGTTAAGTTGCGGGTGATTTTTGGCATTTCACGTAAAATCGCTTCACTTAATTTAAGCTCTAAGGTGTCGTATGCTACATCTGGGTATTGATCTTTGACTTTCATTACACGACCAAGTGGATTGTCATCACGTGGCACTGAGTCTTTAAGTTGACGACGGATTTTGCTGCCCATTAGCATCAATGAAACAAATCGTTCAATAGCGATAATTAAAGCAAGTAAGCCAACGCCTAAAATAACGTAACCTACTGCACCACCTTGATGTACTTGCTCTGAAGTATCAGGTGCTTGTACCAATAAACCAAGGATAGAGCCACCGGTTGGGTCAAGCGCAAATTGTACAGTGCCTGATTTAGCTTGTTGTAAATCATTCGCCGTTGAGGTGTAACGGCCAACAGGCTGACGGGTAAGCTCGCTTAACGTATTAGTGCTGGTGTTATAATCAAGGTACTTACCTTCTGAAATTAAGTTAAAAGCCCCCACTCGCATAACTTCTTGTTTAGCTTTGTTGCCGCCTTCTACAATTACATCTGTTGTAAAACGTGACACTTTACCTTGCTCAGTCATTTCGCGTTGCAGTTCAAACCATACTTTTTCAATGTCTTCGATTGATGCAAGTTTAGAAGTCGAGCCCATTTTTTGAGCCAATTCATCCATAAAAGCACCACGACCAGGTAGCTGTGCAGACACTACTGACGTTGCAAATTTATTACTTGAATCGCCAGCCACTTGTTGCAGCACACCAAAAAGTTCTTTCAATGAACCCATACGCTTAGATAATGTATCGGTTAGGTTAGCAAGTTTTACTTCATTTTCTTCGAACTGTGTTTCAAGACGCTCAGACTCAACCAGCATTTGATTACGTTTTGCTTGAGTGTTTTTAAGCATTTGCACTTGTTCATTTTGACGTGCAGCAAATTCTTGCTCGCGTTGTTTATTTTGTGCTGATTGCTGTGTTTTACCTTGCTCAAGTGTTTTTAATAACGAGTCTAAATCCATAGCTTCAGCAGCAACGCTGTTGCCCGCAAAACCAAGGGTGGCACCAAATAAAGCAATTTTGGTCATTTTTGTAAAAAGTTTCATTTTAACCTCTTAATCCGCAGCGTGTACTGGCAGTGTTAACATATCTGGGGCAAGTTGCTTACGTGCAATACGTAAACCTTTACTAATTTGGCTGATTGTTGAGTCATCCAGGGCAACAAACTGTTTGCTTGTTGTATCCCATGAGCCTGCTTTTTTACCATCGCGAGTAAGGTAAATAAGTTCTAAACGACCAATGCGTAAGAAATCGACTTCACGCTCTTGACCATCAACATCTAATAACGCGGTATAGGCTTCGATGGTACGGCCGTAATCAACTTCAACTTGGTACGCTTCTAAAACACGGCGGAATTTTTCACTTGAATTAATGTCAGCACGGTTCATCATGTCTTTTAATGACGCTAAACGCTTTTCACGTTCATCGGTTAGAAACGGCACATCAAGAGCAACAAATTGCTCAAGCCCTGTGATCATGCGTAGCATTAATGGAGTAATTTGACGTTCAATAATAGACACTTGATCCATAGATAAGTTAATGGCTTCCATTTCACTCACTTGGTTACTAAGCTGTTTGCTTAGTTGTGCGTTATAAACTGTCAAACCATCAATTTCTTTATTAAGGGTTTTAAACTGTTGTAAACGACCCTGCATAGAGTCTGCAATCTTGTCTATTTTTGTTTGTGATTGCGCAGCTGACTGGTTAATTTCACTGCTTTTATCGATAACCTTATTTAAATCACTTGCTTGCACTGTTGCACTCATGGCTACAATACCAGCTAATATCAATGGTTTAACGCCTTTCATCGCATACACCTTTACTCGTTAAATTAGCGGATTTGCTAGTTGCTTAATATCAATGAACGAGATTCTATAGGTGAAAAATGACAGAGGTGTTGCGCTAAAAAGTCCTTTTTATGACAACTGCCATAAATACAGCTTTTTACCTTAGATAAAGCAATAGTTTTTAATATTTAACAAGCGTATACGCTTGAATGATGAGTGAAGTGAGATTAAATAAATTAATCAGCAAGTATGCAATGAATGGTGCTGATCATAGCATTTGCGTTGGTATAATTTACGGCGATAGCAAAGTACTGCTGTTTATGACAAAGAACTAACGATGGAAAACCCTGCACGGGTAACTGCTGAACATACGCTAACTCTTGTTGAAACGCCTGTTCAAGTTGTTCACTTTGCAATATAGCTAAAAACTCATCAGCAGCAATACCTATTTGCTGTGCACAGCTAACGAGTGTATTAAGATCCGAAGGATTTTGTGCCGATAAATAATACCCCTGCTGGATAGCGCCAAGCATAACCCGCTCTTTATTGAAATAACGTGCTGCAATAACCGCCCGACACGCAGGATAAGTGCTGCGGCGTGGTTGACAGTTTTGCCAAAAATCAAAGTTAAATTTAGCACCGGTTTGCTGGCCAATACGCTGCCAAGTTTGTTGTAAAAACTGTTGCATACTTACTGGCATTGGCTGATCGGAATCAACAGCAAGGCCACCTACTTTATAAATAATATCAACTTCATTCGCTAAGGCGTCTTGGATTTTTTGCCAGCACTTTTGAAAACCCCAACACCAACTGCACATTGGGTCGTACACATATATAAGCTGACTATTGTTCATTATTGGCCTGTTGCTGTTCACTGGAAACAACGTTATTTCGCCCTAGGCGTTTTGCTTGGTACAAGTATTCATCAGCTAGTTTAACTGTTTGGTTAAACGTTTCGATATGACTAACTTGTGCAGCCCCTATGCTACAAGTGACAGAGGTAGATTGATGCTCATTAAACACTATTACTTGTGCAGCTACGTATTCTCTAAATTTATCGGCTACGGCATAGGCGTCAGTAATTACTGTTTTTGGTAATATCACCATAAACTCTTCACCACCGTAGCGAACTTTAATATCTGATGAGCGTAACTGTGTTTCAAGCATCCTACTAAAATCGATTAATGCTTGATCGCCAAAATCATGCCCAAAATTATCATTAATATTTTTAAACAAATCCAGATCGATTAACAACACTGTAAAAGGTAAATACTGCTCAGAGTTCAATTTTGCAAACGGCAAAAAATGGCTGCTAATAAAGCGCCGATTGGCAAGGCCTGTTAACTGATCAGTATAGGCGTCTTGCTTTTGTAACAAAGTAATGCGTGCAATTTCTAAGTGGCTTTTATTACGGAAATACTCGCCTATAAAAGCAAATAAAAACACCAAAATAAATGAGGCGGTAAAACGAACTTTTTCAGCATTACCATACATCACTTGCCCTATGTCAGGACCATAAAGAAACAAACAGGTAAGTGCTAATAGCGATGACACGGCTAAAAATCCAACTCTTAGGCCGAGTGTAGAAAACGAGACAACTGGGTAAAACATCAGCCAATAAAGCGCTGTATTTTCCTTGCCCCCGGTGTACACCAATGCTAAACATAATACACAAATAACACTCAGTACGAGTATTGCAACCCCAGTTAAACGCCCAGTACGCAAAAAATACACTGCGCATATAAAAAAGGTTAAGTCGGATAGCACTAACATAATAGTCAGAAGTTTTGCATAAACCGAGTAGTTAACTGTGACTAAAGTTGTGATCAATACAACCGCAATGAATATCATAGTAAAAAATGTAAACGCACGACGCTGTTTTTCAGCGCTGTAAACACTGTCTATATTAACTAAGTTAAGCCAACTAGGTTGGCTTTCAGGTGATTCAGGCGTCATTTATTATATCTTTTTAGTTATCGCTGATTGCATTTAGACTTTAAAACGTAGCACCATTTTTTCAAGTTCATCAAATTGCAGTTTTAAACGAGTACACTCAGCTAAGGTGTTATTTAAGTTTAGCTGGCCTTGTTGAGATAACTCACTAATTGTATGAATATCATTATCTAAAGATTGTATTACCTGATTTTGTTCAGTGGTTGCATTTGCAACACTATGATTTACATCATCAATTGCTTTTATAGCTTTGGTTACTCCTGCCATTTGCTCACCGGCTGCTTGCGCTTGTTTTACAGTATTTTCGCTTTCAACTAAACTAGCCTTCATAACTGAAACAGCAGTGTCCGAGCCTTGCTGTAATTGGCTAACAGTATTTTCTATTTCTTGAGTTGATTGCTGAGTACGGTGAGCTAACTGGCGCACCTCATCTGCAACAACTGCAAATCCACGACCAGCCTCACCGGCACGAGCGGCTTCAATTGCAGCATTAAGCGCAAGTAGATTAGTTTGCTCGCTGACTCCTTTAATAACTTCGAGTACTTGACCAATACTTGCAGAGTGTTCAGCAACACTACTTATAATTTGTTGTGCTTGTTCCATATTTTGCGATAACACACCAATGGCATTGATATTATCATTTAACGTGCTTTGACTTTGCACTGACTGTGAATTCGCATCGGTAGCAAGGGTTGATGCATGGCTTGCACTGCCTGATATTTCAATCGCACTTGATGACAGCTGATTAATCGCTGTTGCAACGCTGTCTGTGCGTTTAGTTTGGTCACTGTACATCGTTAGCGTCGACTCTGTTTGCTCAACTAAGCTTTCCACTGAACGTTCAAGTTCAACCGTGGTCGTTTTTACTTGCTCAATTGAGGTATGAATTTTATCTATAAAGGCATTAAAGTAACCTGAAAGTTCACCAAATTCGTCATCGTTTTCAATCTCTAAACGACGAGTTAAATCCCCCTCACCTTGGGCAATATCTTTAATTGCATCGTTTAAACGCTGCATAGGCCGCATCAAATAACGCAGTGAAAATTGCATCATTAATATCGTCGCGATAACACCCAAACACATATATATTGCAGCCATATTTCTAAATGAAGCAACAGATGAATAAGCAATATCTTTGTTGATCACCACACCTAAATACCAATCTACATTTTCAATACCTTTGATATGTGTAAATGATACAAGATGATCAATACCAGCAATTTCCTGCTCGACAAATTCAGCTTTTAAAGCAAGCTTTTTACCAAACAGCTTCGCCATACTCTGATCGTTTAGTTTGATATCTGGATGGCTCAGAATTCGACCGTCACTGTCTAATAGAAAACCATAACCAAAACCTAAAAAATCAATTTCGTTGACTATTTGAGTAATGGTTTGCATATCAATATCGGCACCTGCGACACCACTAAAACGGCCATTATTTAAAATGGGCGCAACCGCTGAAATAGTTAGCTCATTGGTGGTTACGTCGATATAAGGAGTCGTAAACGCTGTGGTGGTTTTATTTTCTACCAGCTTATACCAAGGACGGATTGTGGCATCATAATCAGCTGGTAATACAACAGTTTGATCATTGAGTACAAAAGTACCATCAGGTTTGCCTATATAGGTGTTTTTAAACTTACCTGCCATTTCTGCGCTATTGAGTTGACTAAGAGTTAATTCCTTAGTGTCATTTTGCTGATGCGTTTTCGCAACAGACTGAACAATAGCTAATTTATTATTGAGCCAATTAGCAATATTTTGTGAAACCGATTGAGAGCTTTCTTGTAATATTAGAGACAGTTGCTGCTGCGTTTGTGAGCGCATTGAAATAAAGTTATTGATGGTAAATAACCCCAGCACCAACACTAATACTACAGACGCTGCGATAGTTACCTTGGTGGTAAATTTTAGCGAGCTTTGCATGACACACCTATTTATCTTTTATCGTTGTTAGCTAACTACTTTTTAACAAAAATAACGCTATTTGTCTTATCTTATCGCCAACAGTTGCTATGTTATAGCCAAAAACAATAATAAAGCATGGTAAAAAATTAAGTGTAGCACTTATTAATACAACAAATTAATAACGTAATTCATTGTCAGTTAAAGTTAGCCAATTTCGTAATTACACAGAAAAATAACAAACTCAAAATTGGAAGCTTCCAATTAATATTATAAGCAATAGCGATTGAATACGTATTCAGTGCATATAAGTCGTTATTTTGTAATGAACATAACTGAGAGGTTTTCACTTTAGAGTGCGGCTAATTAATTGAGAATAATAAGTAGATAAATGCATTAACAGTGCTGCAAATGCATTTATCTGAAGAGGTTTACGATTAGCTTAGTTTATTTTTTGTTGCCACTTGCTCGCAAGTTTTACAACATTTAATCCATACCAAGCGATAAAACAATAGCAAAGTGCTGGGATGATAAAACTAACTTGAATATTCATTGCATCAGCAACAATACCTTGAATTAAGGGTATTAATGCACCACCAACAATCGCTAAACAAAGCCAACCTGATCCTTTACTAGTTAATGAACCTAGCCCTTGAATGGCGACTGAGAAAATTGTTGGAAACAAAATTGAATTAAATAAACCAATCGACAGTACAGCATACAAAGCAACGTCACCTTCGGTGAAGATTGTAATTAGAAGTAACGCAATTACCGCAAATGCATTAAAAGCAATTGCTTTTGATGGTGCAATTTTTTGTAATGCAGCAGAGCCAATAAAGCGTCCTACCATCGCCCCGCCCCAATAATAGGCAATTAATGACGCGGCGGCATGCTCTTCAAGTCCTGCAATGTGAGCTTCACCAAAAAAGTTAACTAAAAAGCTGCCTATTGCCACTTCTCCACCAACATAACAAAAGATACCTAACACCCCCATAACTAAATGCGGGGCTTGCGTTAAAGAATGATCTTTTGCTTTGCAATCAAGTTCTTCTTTATGTGATTTGATTTCAGGCAGTTTTAAAAATGCAAATACGACTGCAATAGTAAGCAGTGCTGCAGCAAGCATTAAATAAGGGACTTTTACCGATTCAGCAGTCGCCGCAGATGCCGTCAATGTGCCTGCGGCACCAAAGAACAATATACCACCAACATAGGGCCCAATAGTAGTTCCCAATGAATTAAGCGCTTGCGCTAAATTTAACCGAGACGAAGCTGTTTTTTCAGGCCCAAGCGCCACAACGTAAGGGTTAGCTGATACTTGCAATACGGTAATACCACCAGCTAGAACAAATAATGCGGTTAAAAATAGCCAATACTCATGTACGACTACAGCAGGGTAAAATAACATACAGCCGATAGAAGCCACGATAAGACCGCTAAGCACACCATTTTTATAACCAAATTTCTTAACCAATATTCCCGCAGGTAAAGAAACAATAAAGTAAGCGCCAAAGAAGCAGAACTGCACTAACATCGCTTCAGTATAACTAAGATCAAACACCCCTTTTAAACGCGGGATCAGTACATCATTTAGTACTGTGATAAAACCCCATAAAAAAAATAGAGTTGTCATTGCAGTCAAAGGTAACAGGTAATTATTATTTTGCTGCGACTGCTCAGTGACAAACGTTTTATTTGTATTTATTTCACTCACGTGATTTTCACTCCATTAACAAGTTGTGTTTGATTCTACACACTCCAATAAAAAGATCACAAACTAATATTTGGACCGTTCCATACTTTTTATTCAATGGTATCGCTATTTAACGAATTTAATTAACTAGAAATGGACATAGATGCTGGCTAATTTCCAAAGCAGTGATTTTTTTTCAAGGACATATCAAAACCAGTTTAAATTTTTATCACCTAAATTGTGTTGACAAACAAGATCAGGAAGGCTTTTAGCACTTCCATAAAGACGATGGCGCCATTTTTGATTTTTTGATAAATAGACTCGCTACTTAGCCTCTTGTACACATTTTATATTTAACTATGCAATGGCCTATTTAGGTGAGATTAACAGTGGCTTTGCTATTGTAGATGATTACCAAGGGCAAAATGCCAACATATATTTATGCGAAGTGTTGCTATTTCGCTGCCATTGCTAGCGCATCTGCATCTTAACCAACTATTGCCGATTTATCGCAGTAAAAATTAATAATTTTATATAATACCGTGCCCTCATTACAACCAACACTAATAGTGCTTTTCCTCGCTAGACTACGCACTTTTATGATATCGTTTTACAAAACATAAATACTACAGAACGTACCGCTTGGTACTGATACAAAAAGGAATTTCCAAATGAACACCAAACTACTTGCTGGTTGCGCAGTTGCTGTAGCGGCCGGTGCAATAATCTATACACAAACTGACAGTTCAACAGCCTCATTAGAACTTGCTCAACTTGATTACGTCCCTGCTGATACTGCTTTATTTTATGGTCAGCTAAAACCATTTCCCTATAGTAAATATTTCAATTTGATTCCAGATCAAATGAAAGGTGCAGACGATTTTACGCCATTGATCGAAAATTTAGCGGCAAGTAACGATAACAATGCACAGTTTTTAGCGTCTCTATTAGATCAATATCAAACATCATTGGCATCTTATGAAACACTAAAAGCAGCCTGGGGATTCGCCGATGATTATAAAGCTCTAGCCTATACGATTGGTCTAATGCCAGTATTACGTTATCAACTTGAAGATGAAACGGCTTTATTTAATACAATTAATAGCTCAGCTGATAAAGCGGGAATTAACTTCACAACACAAACCATCGAAGGTGTTGACTACAACACGTACCCTTTAGTACTTGAAAATGACATTACATTAAACTTAATTGTGTCTGTTAAAGATAACTGGGCTACCATCACGTTTGATACAAAACTTAATACAATTAAAGATTTACGTCTTGCTTTAGCAATTGATAAACCAACAAAATCATTAACGCAAACCGCTAAACTTGAAAACTATATTGCTAATTATTCATTTGATGGCCACTCTATTGCGTATATAGACCATGTTGAGATTGCTAATGCTATTACCGCTAGAACACCATCACGCCTAGGTGAAATGCTTGATGAACTATTAAAAGAATTGGGTGATCCAAATGCTTTAGAGGTAGCTAGAACACCACAGTGCCAAAATGACATTACCAATCTTGTTAGTTATTGGCCTGCATCAGTAACCGGTAGCACGTACATACAAGTAACAAACTCTGATGCTCATTTTAAAGCTGATGCTATTTTCCAAAGCACTGCTACAGATATTATTAAAACATTAAAATCTGTGCGAGGTTTTGTTCCTGAGCATACAACTAAACTTGACGGGCAAATGCTAAGCTTTGCTTATGGTGCGGATATTTCAAAAATTCCACCGCTTTTAAATATACTCTCAAGTACATTTAAAAAAGCTGAATTTGAGTGTGCACCTCTTGTTGCTTTACAGCAACAAACTCAAGACTCAAATTTAGCTGCACTATCAATGATGACCGCTATGGCTAATGGTATTCAAGGTGTCAGTGTAAGTATTCAAGATCTTGCTTTAGAAGCTGATGCAAATCAACTGCCACAACTAAAAGCTTTAGACGCGCTAATCACACTTTCTGCGACAGATCCTGATAATTTACTTTTTACTGCTAAAGGATTTTTACCTGCATTAGCGGAGCTTGAAATACCAGAAAACGGCGATGCAATTAGTGTCAATGCTGCAATTCCTTATCCTTTACCTGCTGGCCTTGATATTAGATTAGCTAAAAAAGGAAAGCATATTGTTTTATTCACTGGTGAAAAATCAGCGGCTATTGCAAATACATTATCAGAACAAGAGCTTGAAAAAAATGGATTTTTAACTTCCGCAGTTGACCTCAGCTCATTAATGACTCCTGTCATCGAAGTATTTAAAATGACAGGACAAGTGCTCCCGGAAGAACTTGAACAATTAAAAAATCAAACAATGTCTGTGTATTTTGCAACAGATATAAAAGATGAAGGGATTGTTATTAATTCAGAGATCAAAATTACTAAAAAGTAATAACTTTTTTGGAATTAAACGAAAAAAGGGGCATTAATTGCCCCTTTTTCAATTGTTCAATTCAGTTTGTACTATTTCTGCCATATCATTTTATTATTGGTGTCGCGGCTTTGAATAATCGTTTGATCAGAACTTTCTACTCCACCGAGTTTCGCTTGTCGATCGTAAAGAACCACATTACAGGTAGCTGCTAAATTCATACAACCGATTGTGGGGATATACACCACTTCATCGCACCAGTTCAGTACATCTTTGCTAATAGAGCCATCTTCAGGGCCAAAAATATAAAATGCGTTTTCAGGATGAACAAACTCAGGCAAAGGTGTTGCACCTTCTATTAGTTCAATCACCACAACAGTCGCACCTGCGGGCTTTGCTGTTGCTAAATCGTCAACGCAAGTCAGTGGGATGCGTTCAACAACATTTTTTGTGTCGGTATGAAACTTTTTAGCATTTAAATAACGCGTGCCTGTAAAAAATACTTGTTCAGCCCCATAGCAACCCGCAGCTCTTAACACTGCGCCAACGTTAGAGGGGCTTTTAGGATTGATCAAACCAATCTTCGCAGTCATTAATCGCAATCCCTCGTTGGCCAATCAGCTTCATACAGATCAAAGTCATCTAGAGCTACATCACAATCTTTTACTGTTTTGTCTTTTACAGAAATACCCAATGTATGCATTAGTTCTTTGCTGCCACCGTTATTTAGTGGATGCCAAGACGCTAAACCACGGCCTTCGTGCAAACGGCGGTAACTACAACTTTGCGGCATGAAGAAAATGCTGTCGAGGTTTTCTTTAGTTAATTTTACACATGACGGGACTAATGTTTGTCGATTTTCATACTCACTACAACCACACGTATTATTATCTAAGTATTGGCAAACAATATTAGTAAAAATGAGTTCTTCACCATCGCGAAGTTGATCTGTGGCGGTAAACTCATCTTCATCTTCGCTGTCTATAAAGGTATTTAAACAGCATTTTCCACAGCCATCGCAAATGGCTTCCCACTCATTTTGTGACATTTGCTCAAGTGATTTCTCAAGCCAAAATTGGTTTTCAAACATGGTATAACTCGGTGCCCCTAATAGCGCGCATTTTAGCTTAATTGAGCACCGCGCGCAAAGCTACATTCAGCTTTGCGCTATTTCAAGTTTAAAAGTTAGCGCTGCGTATCAACCCAACGTTTAATTTTCGCTTCTAGTATTGGCATCGGCAAAGCACCATCAATTAAAATTTGCGTATGAAACTCTTTAATATCAAATTTATCACCTAATGCTTGTTTACAATAATCTCGCAGTTCTTGAATTTTAAATTGCCCTAATTTATACGACAATGCTTGTCCTGGCCAAGCTATATAGCGCTCAACTTCTGCGGTTACATCACTTAAAGCCATTGAGGAATTAGCCAGCATGTAATCAATACCTTGTTGACGAGTCCAGCCCTTAGCATGGAAACCTGTATCGAGCACTAATCGCATAGCGCGTAATTGCTCATCAGATAAACGGCCATACCACATATATGGGTCGGTAAATAAACCCAATTCTTTACCTAGACTTTCAGCATATAATGCCCAACCTTCGGCGAACACTGTGTAACCACCAAATTTTCGAAACTCAGGTAATGACTGAACTTCTTGCTGTAAGGCGATTTGAAAATGGTGTCCTGGGGCTGCTTCATGGATTGACAATGTTTCGAGTAGAAACTTAGGCTGCGCTTTTAAATTAAAGGTATTAATATAAAAAATTCCCGGACGAGAGCCATCCGGTGCTGGTGATTGATAAGATGCTCCTGCCGCAGACTCAGCACGAAAATCTTCAACCGCTTTTACAACGTAATCAGCTTTGGGGACAATGTTAAATAATTTAGGTACACGCGCATCAATTTTTAACTTTACGGCTTCATAGGCCGCAATTAATTGCTCAGGTGTATCAAAATAAAACTCATCAGAATCTCGTAAATGAGTAAAAAACTCACTTAAACTGCCTTTAAAACCAACGGTTTCCTTTACTTTTTTCATTTCATTAAGGATACGCGATACTTCTTTTAAACCAATTTCATGAATTTCATCTGCAGATAAACTCAAGGTGGTGTTTTTCTTTATTTGGTATTCATACCATGCTTTACCATTTGGTAAATCGCTATAACCTACTGTTGCACGGCTATTTGGTATATAAGTGGTTGCTAAAAACTCGCTCATTTTTGTATAAGCTGGGACCAACTTATCCATAATAAGTGCACTATATTGGTCAGTGAGTTGTTGCTTTTGCGCTGCTGTGAATTGCTCTGGAAGCTGCTTTATCGGACTATAAAATAAAGATTGTTCTGCACTGGTAACTATATGAGCTTGAAATTGCGGTAATAACTTTTCAGCTAATGGCTTTGGTAAAACAATGCCTTCATTTACCCCTTGCTGCATAGCATCTTGCACACTGCTTAACCAAGTTACAAAACCTTCAGCACGCGCGACGAAATTTTCATAATCTTGGTAATTTGCAAATGGCTGCGCACTTTGCGCCGATCCAAAGCCTGCAAACGTATTGTGAGCGCCAGACATTTGGTTAATTGGTAATAAGTAACTCGGGAATTGAAAACCTTCGATTGTTAATGCTAAATCCCGTGCCAGTATTTCATAACTTAACAAGGCTTGACCGGTTAACTGCTGCTGGTCAATCGCCGCTAAACGTTGCTGATAATCTTTATAAAAAGCAAGCTGCTGAGCTCGGTTTTGCGCAGTACTCGGTGCTGTAAATTGGTTATTGTATTGATTATAACCAATATAAGTGGCGCCAAGAGGGCTAAATTGCAACGAATCCACAAAGTACTGCTCAACCAAGCTATTTAATTGTTGTGTTGTTGCGCTGGCAGTTTCACTTGTTAATGCTGCTTGTGGCTTATTTAAATTATTATTAGCCGTATTTGAACACGCAGACAAAGCGCTGAGTACACCAGCGACAAGCAAGGTTAACTTAAATTTTTTCATAATGATCCCTGAGTATAAGTAGTTAGCGCAAGTATGCAGCTTTCAAATCGCTAAATAAAGAAAATACGATACTTATCGCGTTTTGTTTACAGCCTAAAAACTGCTTGCTACATTGCTATATTAAATAATCAAAAATTAGAAAATAAATGAATAAATTATCACTTTCTGTCCCTTTGGGCTTACTGTGTGTCAGCGCTTTTAGCGCGCAAGCAACAACATACGTTAGTGCTAAAGCAATGCTAGACGTAAATAATGGCAAGCTTATTAATGCGCCGCTTATTCAAATCGATGACGGTATTATTACTAAAATCAGTAGTGGCACCATGCCAACCCTACAACAAGGTGATGACCATATTAAGTTGCCCGAGTTAACCATTCTGCCTGGCCTGATGGATATGCACGTACACTTAACCAGCGATCCAACAGTCCCTCGTAGTGAACGTATCGGTCAGTCAGTGCCACGTAAAGCGATTAAAGCGGCCTATTTTGCAGAAAAAACCTTAAAAGCGGGTTTTACAACCTTACGTAACGTGGGCGCCGAAGGTTACAGTGTCATTGCAGTACGTGACGGCATTAATGCAGGCGATATTATTGGCCCACGCATCTGGGCTGCTGGTCCCTCTTTGGGTGTAACGGGTGGTCACTGTGACAACAACCGTCTACCTCCTGAAATGAAATACACTGCCGAAGGTGTGGCTGATGGCCCATGGGCTGTTCGTGCAAAAGTACGCGAAAACATCAAGTACGGTGCCAATGTTATTAAGTTTTGCGCCACTGGCGGAGTATTTTCCAAGGGCACAAAAGTAGGTATTCAACAGTATTCATTAGAAGAAATGACTGCCATTGTTGATGAAGCACATATGCGCGGTTTAACGGTTGCTGCACATGCACATGGTACCAGTGGTATTACCGCAGCCATTAAAGCCGGTGTAGACAGTGTTGAACATGTCAGTTTTGTTGACGATGAAGCAATTAAACTGGCTAAAAAACACGGCACTTGGTTTTCAATGGATATTTATAACACTGAATATACCCTCACGTTTGGTGAGCAAAATGGTGTAGCAGAAGAAAACTTAGCAAAAGAACGTCAAGTATCTAAAAAGCAACGCGACAGCTTTAGCCGTGCCGTAAAAGCGGGTGTCAACATGGTATTTGGTACCGATGCCGCAATTTACCCACATGGTGATAATGCAAAACAATTCTCGCGAATGGTTGAGTTTGGTATGACCCCTCTGCAAGCAATACAAGCTGCAACAATCAACAGTGCTAAATTGTTGAAAGTTGACACTCAGTTAGGGCAACTCAAAACGGGCTTTGCCGCAGATATCATCGCAGTCAAAGGCAATCCACTGCAAGACATAACCTTGCTAGAAAATGTAGCATTTGTGATGAAAGCAGGTGTTTCTTATAAATAAATGTGTGGAGTTAGCGTTAAGCTAACTCCATCATTAAGCAAGGGTTAAACTAACAGCTAACTAAATACGTTGTTAATATATTAATATTTTGAAAGCAAAAGGTAAGCAGCTTGGGGTAGGTTTAAATAATTGCCTTTTTTAGGTAATTAAAACTTGAAATACAAATGCCACACATTATCATTACGAAAATTTTTTAATGGTAATGACTATGACAACGCATAAATTCTCTCTAATTACCCTAGCCTGTTTAACAGCATATAATGCAACTGCGGCCGAACAATCCGATCTTGAGCACATCACAGTTTATCAAAAACAAAATCATGTTGTATTAAACTCGGGTTTAGCAACAAAATCTGATATGTCGTTAATGGAAACACCTGCGCCTATAGTTATCGTCGATCAGGAACTTATAAACTCGCAAGGCGTTGATAACTTACAAGACTTAGCGCGTAATATCAGTGGTGTAACCCAAGCAGGTAATAACTACGGAATTGGCGACAATTTAGTGATCCGTGGCCTTGGTGCAAATTATACTTATGATGGTATGTATGGCGGTGCGGGCCTAGGAAACACATTCAATCCAACTCGATCACTAACCAATGTGGAGGCCGTAGAAGTATTAAAAGGTCCCGCCACTGGTTTATATGGCATGGGCAGCGCAGGTGGTGTTATTAACTTGATTGAAAAAAAGCCACAGTTTACAGAGCAGCACAACATACAAGCGGAAATTGGTCAATGGAATACCTATTCATTATCAATTGATAGCACCAACGCAGTTACCGAAAATCTAGCATACAGAGTTAATGCAAAAACAGCACGCAGTGATGGCTACCGTGATTTAAAAGATGACCGCGATGAAATCTACGGCGCATTAAAATATGTGTTCAATGACCGCCAAAATATTATGATCTCAGCCGCTTATATTAAAGATGCCATTGCAGTTGATTCAATTGGCCACCCTATCCGTATTTATAATGCGCAGTCGGTAAATGGCAAAACCGCCGGCCAAGTGACTGCGGATGATTTAGTCAATGATCCAACCACTGCTGGGCTGCAATTATCTGATGCACAGCGCCAACAATTAGCGAATTCACTTGCAGCGTCTGATGGTTTAACACCGTATAAATTTGGTCATCGCGGTATTATCTCACCCATGGCAAAAGATAATAAAGGTGAAGAACTGCGTTTTAAACTCACTCATAATTACTACATAACTGACAATTTATTTTTAAATCAACAGTTACAATACCGTAATTATGAGTCAAGTTTTGCACGTCAAACAGGCGCCTATAATTATGTCTATTGGCAAAGAAATGGCGTGATCAATGCTGATCCTCGTGCGCCATTGGTAGTTGATGATGTACTTTATCCATTTGCTGCACGCCGTCAAGAATATCGCCAAGTAGAGGCTGATGAAAAGTCATGGCAATACTTTGCAGATTTACGCTATGACTTTAGTTTCGGTGATATAGAAAACGAATTTTTGGTCAATGCTAATTATGAAGACCGCGATATACGCTTCACTCAGTATTCTATTTGGGATAAAGACTATATTCTCAAAGATAAAAATGGCGATATAACCTATCAAGGCTCTTTACCCTATATTCTAGATATTCGTACACCGGTTTGGTCAGACGGGCAATTTAGCGACTATGATCCGCTTAAAACCAGTAACTATAGTAAAAAAGTGCAAGCATGGGGCTTAGGACTGCAACATGTTGCTTATATCAATGACAGCTTCACAACCCGTATTGGTGTTGCATACAACGAAATTACTCAAAAATATGAACATTTAGGTGTTGATGCACGTTACCGCGCAAGTGCCGCTGCTGCAACGCCAGAAGCAAGTACCTCGGATAATGGTTTAACCTATAATTTAGGCGCGACATACAAACCGACTGATGACCTGTCTATATTTATAAACCATTCGAAGGGTCGCACTGCGTATAGCGTTTTAGGCTCTGTTTTAGGCAATGAAGCTGACCGTGATGATGCGCAGTCTCTTAGTACTGATTTAGGTATAAGAGTAAAAGCCTTTGATGATCAGGTACTCGCCTCATTCGTGGTATTTGACACTGCACGTACTAACTTAGAATATGCAAACCCTGCCTATGATGATACAAAGCCAGATCCATCGGTCCCAAAAAATTACTTTAATGGTGAAGAAAAAACCCGTGGTGTCGAGCTTGATCTAAATGCCTATTTAAATGATCAATGGAAGGTCAATCTCAATGGTGTTTATCAAGATGCGCGTGAACAGAAAAACCCTAATGTGAGCACATTTGCTGCGCGTCAAAAAGGTGTGCCTTATGTAACAGCAAGCACATGGTTAACATACAGTGCTCAGTGGTTTGAACTAGCCCAGCCACTAAAATTAAGTGCGGGCGTAAAGTATGTTGATGATCGCAGTACTAATTCGTCATCATTCGGCATTCCTGATGGTTATGTACCAAGCTATACTATTTATGATGCTGCGTTAAGTTATAACACTGATAAATGGGGCTTACAGCTAAATTTAAATAATTTGTTTAATAAAGTTTATTACTCAAAAGCAATGTTTTTAGGTGGTATGCCAGGCGAAGAACGCAATGCGAAGCTAACTTTGAGCTATAAGCTTTAAGTTATAAGCTGTAAAAGCGCACAAAATGCTTGTGCGCTTTTTTACGTTTACATAGTGACTACTATACGGCCATTAATTTCACCTTTGAGCATATCGTCAAATATGTCATTGATATCTTCAAGACGTTTTTCTTCAATAATTGCTTTAACTTTGCCCTGTGCAGCAAACTCTAAACATTCTTGTAAATCTCTACGTGTGCCAACAATTGAGCCAACAACAGAAACGCCATTGAGTACAGTATCAAAAATAGGCAACGGCATATCCTCTGGAGGCAGACCAACTAACACGCATTTTCCACCACGGCGAACACTCTTATAAGCTTGCTCAAACCCCGGCTTGGATACAGCGGTACATACCACAGCATGTGCGCCCCCTACCTGCTCAAATATAGCCTCACTAGGCACACATTCTTTAAAGTCCAGTGTGATATCTGCACCTAACTCTTTTGCTAAAGCCAGTTTATCAACACCAGTATCCACTGCAATTACATTAAAGCCCATTGCCTTTGCATATTGTACCGCAAGATGCCCAAGCCCACCTACACCAACAATAGCGACCCATTGTCCTGGCTTAGCACCTGACACTTTTAGCGCTTTATAGGTTGTAACACCGGCACAAAATAATGGCGCAGCTTCTGAAAAACCTAAGCCTTCAGGGATCTTTACAACATAGTTCCCATCGGCTAAGCAATATTCTGCGTAACTACCATCAACTGAGTAACCCGTATTATGCTGTGAAAGACATAAGGTCTCTTTACCTTCTAAACAAAATTCACAATAACCACATGCACTGTATAGCCAAGGAATGCCAACACGATCACCAATTTCTAAATGAGTAATATTGCTACCCAGCTGTTCGATCACTCCAACACCTTCATGCCCTGGAACTAACGGCATTTTAGGCTTTACTGGCCAATCACCATGACAGGCATGTAAATCAGTATGACACACACCACATGCGGCTATTTTAACTAAAACATCATTGACTCCAACGGTTGGAATGGGTAAGTCTGAAATTTCTAATTTGCCTTTGTAAGTACTATTAACGGCTGCTTTCATTGCTCGTTCCTTGTTGTTGCGAAGTTGTTATTGAGTAGTTGTTGTTAAGAAATTAGTTGTCGTAATTTAGTGTACACCTTACGCGACTCTAGATGAGTAAAAATTAATCTAAATCAAACTTTAGTGATATAACTTGTTCTGAACGACATTAGGGCGTGTTGACCTTTTGTGATTAATTTTGCAGCAGTGTGTTTGGTATTTAGGCAAGGCAGAGCCTATGTAGTGTGGTTGTTCCCCATAAATAGGCGATAACGCAGCATCAATGCCAAACACG